>JAITVF010000217.1 GCA_031285945.1 Oscillospiraceae bacterium | reverse complement strand
CAAGAGCTCCAAGGGTATAGAATTCTTCGAGAGCATGGTGTAAAAGGCCGCGCCGCCCGGCGAGTGGGGGAGGATGTGTCCTCCTTAGCCGGCACGTATAGGGCTCTTCCCGGCCCTGCAATACAAACGAGGAGAGTGAAAAGGAATTGGCCATCAAAAGCTACAGGCCCACAACGCCTGCCAGACGCCAGATGACCGTTACGGATTATTCGGGCCTTTCAAAGGTCGAGCCCGAAAAATCCCTGCTGGCGCCGATTAAAAAGAATTCCGGCCGCAACAACACCGGCCGCATCACCGTTCGCCACCGCGGAGGCGGCAACCGCCGCAGGTACCGCGTAATCGACTTTAAAAGGGATAAGCACGGCATGCCCGCGACGGTCCTGACGATTGAGTACGACCCCAACCGCAGCGCCCACATCGCCCTGCTGCAGTATGAGGACGGCGAGAAGCGCTAGATCATCCAGCCGGCCGGCCTGCGCGTGGGGGATACCGTAATATCGGGTCCAGGCTCCGATATTAAGCCAGGTAACGCCATGCCCCTGCAAAACATCCCGGTGGGCACCGTGATCCACAATATCGAGCTTCACCCCGGAAAGGGCGCTCAGATGGTCCGCTCGGCCGGCAATCAGGCTCAGCTAATGGCAAAGGAGGGCGCCTACGCACTCATCCGTTTGCCCTCGGGCGAGCTTCGCAACGTCCGCCTGGGCTGCATGGCTACCATCGGCCAGGTGGGCAACACCGACCATGAAAACGTTTCTTACGGCAAGGCGGGCCGTGTGCGGCATATGGGTATCAGGCCCACTGTTCGCGGCTCGGTCATGAACCCCGTCGATCACCCCCACGGCGGCGGCGAGGGCATAAGCCCCATCGGCCGCTCCGGCCCGGTAACACCATGGGGCAAGCCGGCGCTGGGTTACAAGACCCGCAAGAAGCACAACCGCAGCGATAAGTTCATAGTAAAACGCAGAGGCAGCAAATAAGCCGGAGAGGAGGCGGGTAACCCGTGGGAAGAAGTGTTAAAAAGGGACCGTTCGTGCAGGTCAGGCTCCTTGAGCGCGTGCAGGTCATGAACGAGAGCAACGAGAAAAAGGTTCTCAAAACCTGGAGCCGCGCGTCTACCATATTCCCCGACTTTGTCGGGCACACCTTTGCCGTCCACGACGGCAGGAAGCATGTTCCGGTTTATATCACCGAGGATATGGTCGGGCACAAGCTGGGCGAGTTTGCGCCCACAAGGACCTTCCGCGGACACGCGGGGGCCAAAAAGACCAAGTAAGAGCGGCCGAAAGGAGGAAGACACATGGAAGCAAGGGCTTATCTTAAATACGCCCGTATATCGCCCCGCAAGGTGCAGATCGTCCTTGACCTCATCCGCAATAAGCCGGTCGATCTTGCCGAGGCGATTTTGAAACACACCCCCAAAGCCGCCAGCGAGCCGGTTTTTAAGCTGCTCAAATCAGCGGCCGCAAACGCGGAGAACAATCACGAGATGGACCCGGAAAGACTTTATGTCGCCGAGTGCTTCGTCAGCCCCGGTCCCACCCTTAAGCGAATCCGCCCGGTTTCAAAGGGCAGGGCCTACCGGATTCTTAAGAGGACCTCGCACGTAACCATGGTGCTCAAAGAGCGCGCAGAAAACTAAAGGAGGGAAAACCATGGGCCAAAAAGTAAATCCGCACGGCCTCCGTGTGGGCATTATCAAGAACTGGGACTCCCGCTGGTTTGCTCGCGACGAGGTTTTCGGCGACACTCTGGTGGAGGATTACAACGTGCGCAGGTTCCTTAAAAAGGAGCTCTACGCGGCGGGCATACCCAAGATCGAGATCGAAAGAGTGGACGAAAAGGTAAGAATCCACGTTCACTGCGCCCGCCCCGGCGTGGTAATCGGCAAGGGCGGCACCGAGATCGAAAGAACCCGCAAGGCCTGCGAGAACATCGTAAACAAAAAGCGCGAGCGCAAGCTCAGCGTATATCTAAATGTTGTCGAGGTTAAGCAGACCGATAAGAACGCCCAGCTGGTCGCCGAGAATATCGCCCAGCAGCTAGAGAACCGCGTATCCTTCCGCCGCGCCATGAAGCAGTCTATAGGCCGCGCGATGCGCTTTGGCGCGAAGGGCATAAAGGTTCAGGTCTCGGGAAGGCTCGGCGGCGCCGAAATAGCCCGCACCGAGCATTACCACGAGGGAACAATCCCGCTGCAAACCCTGCGCGCCGATATAGATTACGGCTTTGCCGAGGCGAACACCACCTACGGCAAGATCGGCGTCAAGGTATGGATATACGCCGGCGAGGTTCTGACCGGCGCCCGCGCGAGAACCGAGCGGGAGGAGCGCGAACGCCGCGACGCCGCCCGCCCACCCCGTTCAGACAGGCCCGACAGGCCAAGGGGAGACCGACCGCGCACAGATCGTCGCCCGCCTCGCCCGGGCCAGGATGGAAGGAGGGGGCAATAAATGCTTCTGCCTAAAAGAGTTAAATACCGCCGCGTTCAGCGCGGGAGGATGAGGGGAAAGGCAACCCGCGGCAACGTGGTCAACTACGGCGATTTTGGCCTGATGGCTACCGAGCCCGCGTGGATTACCTCCAACCAGATCGAGGCGGCCCGTATCGCCATGACCCGTTATATTAAGCGCGGCGGCCAGGTGTGGATTAAAATCTTCCCCGACAAGCCCGTCACCCAAAAGCCTGCCGAGACCCGCATGGGCTCGGGTAAGGGCAGCCCCGAGTACTGGGTTGCCGTAGTTAAGCCGGGCAGGGTTATGTTCGAAATCGGCGGGGTGCCCGAGGACCTCGCGAGGGAAGCGATCCGTCTGGCCATGCACAAGCTGCCCGTAAGGTGCAAGTTTGTCCGCAAACAAGAAGAACAGGAGGGTTAAACATGAAGGCTTCCGAAATCAGAGAGCTCTCCGAAGCGGAATTGGGCGAAAAGCTTAAGGACTTAAAGGCCGAGCTGTTTAACCTGCGCTTCCAGCATGCCATAAACCAGCTCGACAATCCCATGAGGCTGGTTGCGGTAAAAAAGGATATCGCAAGGGTCAAGACCATTATGAGGCAGCGCCAGGTTGCCGTTAAGCAGTAAGGAAGGAGGAGCGAGGCATGAGCGAGAGAAATCTCAGAAAGCAAAGGATCGGCAAGGTCGTTTCCGACAAGATGGATAAGACCGTTGTGGTCGCCATCAGCGATAACGTCCGCCATCCGCTCTACAAAAAGATCATCAAGCGCACGATCCGCATTAAGGCTCACGACGAGAAAAACGAATGCGCTGTTGGTGATACCGTACAGATCATGGAGACCCGCCCCCTTTCAAAGGACAAACACTGGAGGGTCGAGACCGTACTCGAAAGAGCGAAATAGCCATTTTAAGCGCCCGTAAGGGTAGCCGCGCGGTCAAAAAAGGGCATGGCGGAATAACCCCCGCTCCCCCCCCAGCCGCGCGCAGGTAAACTGGTGAAAGGAGAACACGCGCTGTGATACAGATGCAGACCTATCTAAAGGTCGCCGACAACACCGGCGCCAAGGAGCTTATGTGCATCCGGGTGCTGGGCGGCTCGCGCAAAAAATACGCCGGCATAGGCGACGTAGTGGTGGCCTCGGTTAAAAAAGCGGCACCCGGCGGCAACGCCAAAAAGGGTGAGGTGGTAAAGGCGGTAATCGTTCGCACCGTCAAGGGACTCAGAAGGAACGACGGTACCTATATCCGCTTTGACGACAACGCCGCGGTCATTATCAAGGACGACAAAAACCCCAGAGGTACCCGCATCTTCGGGCCGGTCGCGCGGGAGCTGCGCGAAAAGGAATACACGAAGATACTCAGCCTCGCGCCCGAAGTACTGTAAAGGAGGTGTCGC
Source organism: Oscillospiraceae bacterium (assembly GCA_031285945.1). Classification (GTDB taxonomy): domain Bacteria; phylum Bacillota; class Clostridia; order Oscillospirales; family Ruminococcaceae; genus WRAV01. The sequence goes on along the minus strand of JAITVF010000217.1, from coordinate 6,748 downwards.
AGATGGAAAATAAGAAAGTTCACGTTAAAACCGGCGACACCGTAGTGGTATTGTCGGGCAAAAGCAAGGGCAAGCAGGGCAAGGTCCTTGAGGTAAGCCCCAAGGAAGGCAAGGTTATAGTGGAAGGGGCCAACATGGTCTCGCGCCACGTAAAGCCCCGCAAGATGGGCCAGCCCGGCGGTATAGTAAAGGCCGAGGGCGCCATGTACGCCTCAAAGGTTCAGCTTGTTTGTCCCAAGTGCGGAAAGCCGACCCGCATAGCTCACAAAATCCTGGATAACGGTCAAAAGCTGCGGATGTGCAAGAACAAAAGCTGCGGCGAGGCATTCTGAGGGGAGGAGGAGAAAACATGGCAAGAATAAAGGACATTTACAGCAAGGATATCGCGCCGGCTCTTATGAAGAAGTTCGGCTACAAGAGTGTCATGCAGATCCCCAAACTGGAGAAGATCGTTGTCAACGTAGCCTGCGGCGAGGCTAGGGACAACCCCAAGATCCTTGAGGCGATCGTAAGCGACCTCGGCAAGATAACCGGCCAGAAGGCCGTGGCCTGCAAGGCTAAAAAGAGCGTGGCCAACTTTAAGCTCCGTGAGGGAATGACGGTTGGCGCAAAGGTTACCCTGCGCGGTGAGCGCATGTACGAGTTTCTGGATCGGCTGTTCAACGTGGCGCTGCCCCGCGTAAGAGACTTTCACGGGATTTCCGCCAACGGCTTCGACGGGCGGGGGAACTTTTCCTTCGGCCTCAAAGAGCAGCTGATCTTCCCGGAAATAGATTACGATAAGATAGACAAGGTCCGCGGAATGGACATCTGTTTTGTCACTACCGCGAAATCAGATGAGGAGTCCCGCGAGCTTTTAACGCTCCTGGGCGCTCCCTTCGCAAAGTAAGGAGGAGGATGATACGGTGGCAAAAAGATCTATGATCGTGAAACAGAGCAGAACACCCAAGTTCTCCACACGCGGTTACAATCGTTGCAAGATCTGCGGGCGGCCACACGCTTACCTGCGCAAGTACGGGGTATGCCGCATCTGTTTCAGGGAACTCGCCTATAAGGGTCAGATTCCGGGGGTAAGAAAGGCCAGTTGGTAAGCTGAGCAAAGGAGGTTGACGCATGCATATCACCGACGCCATCGCTGACATGCTCACCCGTGTACGGAACGCGAGCGCAGCGAAACACGATACGGTAGATATTCCATCCTCCAACATGAAGAAGGCCATCGCCAAAATCCTGTTGGATGAAGGATATATCAAGCACTTTACAATGATCAACGACAACAAGCAGGGGCTTATCCGCGTAACCCTTAAATACTCCGCGGGCAAAACCCCCGTAATCTGCGGCCTGCGCAGAATCTCGAAGCCGGGCCTTCGCATCTATACAAGCTGCGAGGATTGCCCCAAGGTCATGAAGGGCCTTGGCGTAGCCATCCTCTCCACCTCCAAAGGGGTCATGACGGACAAGGCCGCCCGCAAAGAGCGGGTCGGCGGCGAAGTCTTGGCCTACGTGTGGTAAGGGGGGAGCGGGAGAATGAGTCGCATAGGTAAAAAGCCCATTCCGGTTCCGGCCGGGGTGGACGTTAAGATCGAGGGGAGCACGGTTACGGTTACCGGGCCCAAAGGAACCCTGAGCGGTACCTTTAACCCTGAGATGCTCATTGAGCGGCAGGACGCGGAGCTTTTGGTCAAAAGGCCCTCAGACCAGAAAGAGCACCGCGCGCTTCACGGCCTTACAAGAAGCCTTGTGAGCAATATGGTCGTGGGCGTGTCGGCGGGCTTTAAAAAGGAGCTGGAGGTCAACGGCGTGGGTTACCGCGCAGCCAAAAAGGGCGACGTGCTTGAGATGAACCTGGGTTATTCACACCAGGTAATCATGCCCGAGATCGAAGGCATAACCGTGGAGGTTCCCCAGCCCAACAGGATCATCATAAGCGGGCCCGACAAGCAAAAGGTCGGCCAGTTCGCAGCCGAGGTCCGGGGCAAACGCCCGCCCGAGCCCTATAAGGGCAAGGGAATAAAGTACGCCGGCGAGATTATCATCCGCAAGGAAGGTAAAGCCGGCAAGGGCAAAAAGTAAGGGAGGAGTGTGAAATATGATTAAGCAGGTTGATTCCAACAGGGCAAGATTAAAGCGCCACGGCAGAATCCGCAACAAGATTGACGGAACAGCCGCACGCCCCCGCCTGAATGTATTCCGCTCCGCCAGGCATATTTACGCGCAGCTCATAGACGATGCCGCGGGAGTTACCCTTGGGGCCGCCTCCTCGCTGGAGAAGGACTTTGAGGGAGTGGGCTGCAACAAGGAAGCCGCCCGCAGGGTGGGAGCGAAAATAGCCGAGGTCGCCAAAGCGAAGGGGATCGAGGAAGTGGTCTTTGACCGCGGCGGCTATATCTACCACGGCCGCGTAAAAGAGCTGGCGGAGGGAGCCCGCGAGGGCGGCCTCAAATTTTAACAGAAGGAGGAATGCCAGTTGGCTCGCATAGATGCTTCTACTCTCGATCTTCAGGAGCGCGTCGTATCAATCAATCGCGTGTCCAAAACGGTTAAGGGCGGGCGTATATTCAAGTTTGCGGCCCTTGTGGTCGTGGGCGACGGCGCCGGCACACTGGGCTTTGGGCTGGGCAAGGCCTCCGAGGTTCCCGAGGCTATTCGCAAGGGAATTGAAGACGCCAAAAAGAATTTAAGGCCCGTATCCCTTCGCGGCACTACCATTCCCCACGAGGTGGTGGGCAAATTCGGAGCCGCCCGCGTTCTTATGAAGCCCGCTCCCCAGGGGACCGGCGTTATCGCGGGCGGACCTGTTCGCGCGGTTATGGAGGTTGCGGGGGTGCGTGATATCCGCACAAAGTGCCTGCGCTCCAACAACCCCTGCAATGTGGTCACCGCCACCGTTGAGGGGCTGTGCTCGTTGCGGGGACTCGGCCAGGTGGCCGCCGTTCGCGGCAAGGCCCCTGAAGAGATCATAGGTTAGGGGGCGCAGTCATGAGCTTGCAGATAAAACTCACACGCAGCCTCATAGGCTCGAAGAAGAATCAGATCGCAACCGCTTATTCCTTAGGCTTAAGGCGTACGGGAAAAGTGGTTGTTCAGCCAGACAACGAGGCCACAAGGGGAAAGATTTTTAAGATCTCTCATCTGGTCGAGGTATCCGAAGTTTAAGGAGGTGCGAAGGACATGAAATTGCATGAGCTCTCTCCCGCTCCGGGCTCGGCCAAAAAAGCTTTCCGTAAGGGAAGAGGCCCCGGCTCGGGTAACGGCAAGACCTCCGGCAAGGGCCACAAGGGCCAGAACTCAAGAAGCGGAGGCGGGGTTCGCCCCGGCTTTGAAGGCGGCCAGATGCCTTTGCAGCGCCGCCTGCCCAAACGCGGCTTTAACAATATCTTTGCCAAACAGTATGTCACCGTAAATGTCGAGGATCTCAACCGCTTTGAGGACGGCGCGGCGGTAAACGCCCAAAGCCTTATGGAGATAGGTCTTATTAAAAAGACGCTCGACGGCGTTAAGATTCTCGGCAACGGGGAGCTTACACGCAGGCTGACTGTCAGCGCAAGCGCCTTTTCCGGCATGGCCAGGGATAAGATTGAAAAGGCCGGCGGAAAGGCCGAGGTGATCTGACGTGATAGAAACGCTTAGAAACGCCTGGAAGATTGACGATCTGCGCAGAAAGATGCTCTATACGTTTATGATTCTGCTCATCTTCCGCATCGGCGCGGCGATGCCGGTTCCCTTTATGCGGCCGGAGGTTCTGGCGGATTCCGCCGTCATGGGCGACGGGAGCCTGCTGAGCTATATCAATCTGCTGACCGGCGGCGCGTTCTCTCAGGCGACTCTGTTTGCGATGAGCATTTCGCCTTATATCACGGCTTCTATCGTGATGCAGCTTTTGCAGGTCGCCATTCCGGCCCTCGAGCGGCTCGCGAAGGAAGGCGAAGCCGGACAAAAAAAGATCGCGAGAATTTCCCGCTACGCTACGGCCGGGCTTGCGCTTATCCAGTCGGTTGCGTACTACTGGATGAACTTTACCCTTGGCGCTGTTCGCTACACCGACGGCGTGTCGCGCTGGTTCGCGGCCATCGTAATCGTTCTTGCCTATACGGCGGGCGCGATGCTGATAGTGTGGCTGGGCGAATCGATCGACAAAAAGGGTATCGGCAACGGTATCTCGATGATTCTTTTCGCCGGTATTGTTTCGCGCGGGCCTATGGCGATCTACAACCTGGGGGTAAACGTCTACACCGGAATCATGGAACCCGGCTTCCGCTATCTTATTTTCCAGGTGCTGGCGATAGTGGCGCTCTTCCTGGCTCTTATCGGCGTGATTGTGCTTATGACCAACGCCGAGCGCAGAATCCCCATACAGTACTCCAAGCGGGTGGTGGGGCGCAAGATGTACGGCGGCCAGTCCAGCTATATCCCCATCAAGGTGATGATGAGCGGAGTTATGCCCATTATCTTCGCGAGCTCCATCCTCAGCATCCCGGGTATGATCAAGGGCTTTATGCCTAACATGAACCAAGCCGGACTGGGCTACAGAATACTGAGCCTTTTTGATTACACCCATCCTGTATACGCCATACTATATCTTGTACTCATCATTGCCTTTAACTATTTCTATGTAGCCATTCAGTACAACCCTGTACAGATGGCTAACGACCTTCGCAAAAACAACGGCGCCATTCCCGGTATGCGCCCGGGAAAGCCTACCTCGGATTTTATCGCTAAAATTATCTCAAAGATAACTCTGGTCGGCGCCCTTTTTGTGGCCCTTATCGCGATACTGCCTATCCTTTTGGGGTCTGTCTTCGCAATGCCTATTGCCCTTGGGGGCACGTCCATCATCATCGTTGTAGGTGTCGCGCTCGATACTGTACGCGCCCTTGAAAGCCAGATGATGATGCGTCACTACAAGGGATTCCTAGAATAGGAGGTCCTGAGGACATGAAGCTGATATTTTTAGGGGCTCCGGGCGCCGGAAAAGGCACTCACGCAAAGGCCGTAAGCGAGAAGCTTGATATCCCGACCATAAGCACGGGGAACATTATTCGCGAGGCTATAAAGCAGGAGACCATGGCGGGGCTTAAGGCGCGGGCTTTTGTGGAAAAGGGCCGGCTGGTGCCCGACGGCATAGTCATTGAGATGCTGAAGGAACGCCTTTCGGCGAACGACTGCGAAAACGGCTATATATTGGACGGGTTCCCCCGCAACACAGCCCAGGCCGAGGCCCTTGACTCGATGGGCGTGGTGATTGACCGCGTACTTGACCTTGAGGTAGAAGATCACGTGATAGAAGAGCGGCTGACCGGCCGCAGGGTCTGCGAAAGCTGCGGGGCAAGCTATCATGTGGTTTACAATCCCTCGTTAAAGGGCGACCACTGCGCCGAGTGCGGCGGAAGACTGATCACCCGCCCCGATGACGCGCCCGAGGTTGTAAAGGACCGGCTGCGGGTATATCACGAGCAAACCGAACCGCTTAAGGGCTACTATAAGGCGTTGGGCAAGCTTTTTGTCGCCGTCGGTGCCGACGAGGTATCCGAGACCACGCGCCGCGTTTTTGAAGCGCTGGAGGCGAAGGCTCCATGATTGTGCTTAAAACAAGGTCGGAGCTTGATCTGATGCGAATAGCCGGGCGTATTTCCGCCCAGGCGCTCGAGGTTGGCGGCGAGATGGTTCGTCCGGGCGTTACGACAGCCCAGATCAACAGCGCGATTCACAGGTTTATTCTTTCGCAGGATGCGATTCCTTCTTTTCTGGGATATGGCGGGTTCCCCGCGAGCGCCTGCGTCTCCTTAAACGCCGAGGTCATCCACGGAATCCCCGGCAGCAGGGTCGTGCAGGAGGGCGATATAGTCTCCATAGACGTGGGCGCCGTTTATAAGGGATTCCACGGCGACAACGCGGCGACCTTTCCGGCGGGTAAAATTTCGGACGAGGCGCGGCGGCTTCTGGACGCGACCCGCGAAAGCCTTGAAAGGGCTGTGGCGGCCGCGGTCCCGGGCGGCAGAATCGGGGACGTTTCATTTGCGGTACAGAGCTTTGTCGAGCCGTTGGGGTTCGGGGTTGTCCGCAAGTTTGTGGGTCACGGAATCGGCAGAGAGATGCACGAAGCCCCAGAGGTGCCCAACTACGGCACGCCCGGAAAGGGCCCCAGGCTCGCGGCGGGCATGACTATCGCGATAGAGCCCATGATCAACGCGGCGGGCGGCGACGTTAAAATTCTGCCCGATGGCTGGACGGTTCTTACCGTTGACGGAAGCCTCTCGGCCCATTTCGAGCACACGGTGGCCGTTACCGAAAACGGCCCCGTAGTCCTTACAAAGCCATGACAGGGGCTGAGTGTATGCTGCTCGAGGGGCAGGTCGTCAGGTCGGTCGCGGGCCACGACTCGGACCGGTTTTACATGGTGGTAAAGCTGGATAAAAACTCCGCGTGGATAGCGGATGGGGCGCGCAGGAAGCTCTTGGCGCCAAAACGCAAGAACCTTTTGCACCTTACAAAAACCACCGCGGTTCTTGACGCCCGGGCTATATCAAACGACAAACAACTGCGGCTGGCCCTTAAGGAGTACAACATTCCAAATGGGGGAGGGGCGCAGGTGGAGCGAGAAGGAGGAGTCAGGCTTGTCTAAAGCAGACGTGATCGAAGTCGAGGGAAGAGTTATAGAATCGCTTCCCAACGCAACCTTTAGAGTGGAGCTGCAAAACGGGCATGAGCTCTTGGCCCATATTTCAGGCAAGCTTCGCATGAACTTTAT
>JAITVF010000090.1 GCA_031285945.1 Oscillospiraceae bacterium | reverse complement strand
CCTTTCCCGCCAGCGCACCTGGGGGGTGCCTATTCCCGCCTTTTATTGCAAAAGCTGCGCCAAGCACACCATTAACGCCATAACCTCGAAGGCGGTGGCGGATCTCTTTCGCAAGGAAGGCTCCGACGCCTGGTACCTTAAGGAGGCCGCTGAGATTCTGCCGCGAGGCTTCGCCTGCCCCCACTGCGGCGGGATGGAGTTTACCAAGGAAACCGATATCATGGACGTCTGGTTTGACTCGGGCGTGTCTCACGCCGCCGTCATGGAGGGCCACTGGGAGGATCAGGCCTGGCCCTGCGATCTTTATCTCGAAGGAACCGATCAGTATCGCGGCTGGTTCCAGTCGGCGCTGCTTACTGCCGTGGCATGGCGGGGCAAGGCCCCCTACAAAGCCGTGTGTACCCACGGCTGGGTAGTTGACGGTGAGGGGCGTAAGATGTCGAAGTCGCTGGGCAACGGCATACTTCCCGATGAAATTATCAAAGAGTTCGGAGCCGATATCCTAAGGCTTTGGGTGGTGTCCTCAGACTATCACGCGGATATAAGAATCTCTAAGGACATTCTGAAACAGCTCTCAGAAATCTACCGCAAGATCCGCAACACCGCGCGGTATATCCTCGGCAACCTCGACGGCTTCGATCCCGATAAGGACTGTGTAAAGGACGAAGACCTTACAGATCTCGACCGCTGGGCCATTTCCCGTCTGGACGCGCTGCTCGAAAGAACGCGCTACGCTTATGAACGCCTTGACTTTCACATCATATTCCACGCTATACACAATTTTTGTACTATTGATATGTCCAACTTTTATCTTGACGTTATCAAGGACAGGCTTTATGTCAGCCGGGGGGACAGTACCGCCAGAAGGGCGGCCCAGACTGCCATGTACCGAATCCTGCGTGTCCTAACCCTGCTTATTGCTCCCATTATCCCCTTTACAGCCGAGGAAATCTGGGGGTTTTTACCTAAGAGCAAAGACTATAGCGAAAAATCAGTCGTCTTAAACACTATCCCCGAGCCCTCGGGCGCCGTGAGCGAAGGCTTTGTCAGCCGCTGGGATAAGATTATTGCCGTCCGCGCAGAGGTCAACCGAGCCCTTGAGCTTGCAAGAGCCGAAAAGGCGATTGGCAAATCCCTCGAAGCAAAGGTTGTTCTTTATTGCGAGGACGAGCTTTTCGGCTTCTTAAAGGAAGAAGAGGCAAAGCTCGCAACCATCTTTATCGTCTCCCAGGTTGAGCTTGTAACGGGAAGGGGCGGCGCGAAGGGCGAGGTTGAGGGGCTGGGAGTTGAGATCAGGCCCGCCGAGGGCGAAAAGTGCGAGCGGTGCTGGACCTTCAGCACAACTGTCGGAAGGAACGGCGCTCATAAAACAATTTGCGAACGCTGCGCGGAGATTCTGCAATGACGATTGGCAGGCAAAAGCTCGCGGCCCTCGCCTTTAGCGCCCTGCTGACAGTTCTCGACCAGCTTATAAAGGGTTGGGCTCTCAGCGTTCTTACGTTAAAATCTATAACGGTGATTCCCGGCCTCTTTATGCTGAGCTATGTTGAAAACCGCGGCGCCGCCTTTGGCATTTTTCAGAACAGCACGGCTATTTTGTCGGCCGTATCGGTAGGGGTTCTGATTCTTCTCATCGTGCTTATGTTTAGCCGGTGGGCCGTTAAGCCTCTGGCTGTGTGGAGCCTGTCCCTGATAATCGCGGGCGGCGCGGGCAACGGCATTGACCGCATATCCCGGGGATTTGTCGTTGACTATCTTGATTTCAGCGCTATTTGGGGATTTCCCGTCTTCAATCTTGCCGATTGCTGCGTTGTGGCGGGAACGGCGCTGCTGCTCGTCTTCATAATATATGTTGAGCAGAGGGACGAAAGATATCGCAAAAATCCAAAGAACAACAGCCAGGACGAGGAACCGTTAAGTGAACAGGAGTAACCTGTATGCGCTGCCTGAGGACGAGGGGCGGCGCATTGACCTGTATATCAGCGAGCGGTGTTCCGAGCTCACCCGCAGCGCCGTTCAAAGGCTTTGCGCAGATGGCGCCGTGCTTGCCGACGGTCATCCAATATCTAAGAGCTACCGGCTGCGGGGAACTGAAAATATTTCGTTAACCATTCCCGAGCCAATTCCCGCCGGACTCGCGGCTCAGGATATCCCGCTTAATATCGAGTACGAAGATAGCGCGATTATTGTGGTAAACAAGCCAAGGGGGATGGTGGTTCATCCGGCTCCCGGAAACCCGGACGGCACCCTGGTCAACGCGCTGCTCTATCATTGCGGCGCCGAGCTTATGGGTATAGGCGGGGTAGGTCGCCCCGGGATAGTACATCGATTGGATAAGCTTACAAGCGGCCTGCTCGTTGTAGCAAAGACCGCCGCCGCTCACGCGAGCCTTTCGAGGCAGATAGCGGAGCGCGGCGTTCTGCGCCTTTACGAGGCTGTTGTTCACGGAACTCCAAAGGAGGACGAAGGCGTAATATCGGCGCCTATCGGCCGCCACCCGACTGACCGCAAAAAGATGAGCGTACAAAAAAACGGCAGGGAAGCCGTGACCCATTATACCCTTATCGCGCGATACCGTGGATTCAGCCATCTTTCGCTGAGGCTCGAGACCGGACGAACTCACCAGATACGGGTTCATACAGCCTATATAGGCCATCCGGTGGCGGGTGACGAGGTCTACGGACCTCAAAAGGGAGTATCCCTTGGCGGGCAATGCCTCCACGCGAGAACGGTCGGGTTTTTGCACCCCCTGACAGGCGAGCCCGTGGAGTTTACCTCCGGGCTGCCGGAATACTTCGCGAGTTTCCTCAAAAAGCTGACATAACCCCCACTGTGCAGCGCATACCCTTTGATTGGAAGGGGTATGCGCATATGACACGCTTTCGTAAAGGGATATTGCTGGCCTTTTGTTTTCTTGTTATTTTTTCGGCTTTTTTCGCGGCAATCAGAAACGTATCCTCCGGAGTGCCGGCCACAGCGGGCCCTATGGAGCTGCCGGTCATTATCATCGACCCCGGACATGGCGGCGTGGATGGCGGCGCGGTCGGAGTGGGCGAAGTTGTGGAGGAGCACATAAACCTCGCGATTTCTCTGACAATGCGGGATATCTTCGTCCTCAACGGCTTCGAGGTAGTTATGACGCGCGAGGAGGATGTTTCGATTCACGACGAGGGCGTAACGGGAACACGCAACCAAAAGACCTCGGATCTTCGCAACCGCCTCGCTATCACAAAGGAATATCCAAACGCCATATTTATAAGTATTCACCAAAATAAATTTGGAATCAGCGCGTCAAGGGGTCTGCAGGTTTTTTACGGATCCAATCACGCGGGAAGCAAAACGCTGGCGGATATTGTGCAGCAAAACACTGTAGATATGATTCAACCAGACAATGAGCGAGAAACAAAAAAAGGCGGCAGTAATCTTTTTCTCATACACAGGGCCGAGTGTCCGGCCATACTTGTGGAATGCGGCTTTCTTTCCAACGCAAAAGACGCCGAGCTTCTTCAGGATGAAACCTTTCAGGCTCAGCTGGGGTTCCTTATTTTGCGCTCGGTAACAGAATATCTGGGGCTAGGCTCTACGGTCTTTATGCCGGAACGGGTGGTGTAATGTAAAAATGCTTTACACTAAAAAGAGAGGTAAAAATGGCTGTAAAAGAAAAGGTAGCGTATATCTGTGACGAATGCGGGTTTGAATCGCCGCGCTGGCTGGGTAAGTGCCCGGGCTGCGCGCGGTGGAACACGCTGGCCGAGCAGGTTGTCAAAACGGAGCGGACTTCCTTCAAAACCGCGTCGGGCGGGAGCGCCGCCCTTAAAACAAAGATAACGCGGCTTTCAGACCTTGGCGCGGAAATCGAGGTTCGCTATGATACGGGAATGGCGGAGTTTAACAGAGTGCTTGGCGGCGGCGTGGTGGCAGGCTCGGTAGTACTCCTTTCGGGCGATCCGGGAATCGGCAAATCCACCATTCTTTTGCAGGTTTGCAGAGCGCTGTGCCGCTCCCGTTCTGTTCTCTACATCGCGGGGGAGGAAAGCCCCCGGCAGATAAAAATGCGGGCGGAACGCATTTCGCTTGACGCTTCCTCGCTGATTGTCGCCCCCGAAACCGATATGGATCAAGTCATGGCGGCTATCGAGAGCACAAGCCCCGATGTTGTTATGGTCGACTCGATTCAAACCATGAATCATCCCGGCATAAACTCTTTAAGCGGCAGCGTAACGCAGATCAGAGAATGTGCCGGACTTCTTATAAGGGCCGCCAAGGAGCGGGATATACCTGTTTTTATAGTGGGGCATGTCAACAAGGACGGTGGGATTGCGGGCCCCAGGGTGCTTGAGCATATGGTGGACGTAGTTCTCACCTTTGAAGGGGACAGGCACTCGACCTGCCGCATACTGCGCGCCGTAAAGAACCGGTTTGGCTCATCTAACGAGATAGGCATGTTTGAGATGGGTGATAAGGGGCTTAGCGATGTTGAAAACCCCTCGATGATGTTGCTTTCCGGCAGGCCGCAGGGCGTTTCTGGAACATGCGTCGCCTGCGTTATGGAGGGCACACGCCCCATCCTGGCCGAGGTTCAGGCGCTTGTGGCCAAGTCTGGACTGGGA
>JAITVF010000147.1 GCA_031285945.1 Oscillospiraceae bacterium | reverse complement strand
ATTGCCGGTGTGTTGATTCTCTGTTTTATATGCTTGTGTCAATTCTGGCCCCACCCTCTTTAGTAAAGGGTGGCTCCGCAGAGCCGGGTGTTTTGTCCCCTGTTTTAGAAGCTTGTGCGAGCCGGGTGTTTTGTCCCCCGTTTTATATGCTTGTGCGAGCCGGGTGTTTTGTCCCGGAATAGCTGCGCCTCTGTGTGCCCTTTGTCTCTACCGCTTTATAATTTCCAATTTCTAACATAAACAGGCTGGTGGATATATATGAAAATTGCCGCTATTGTTCCATCCCTTAATCCAGACGAGCATATGTGCGAGGTGGTGCGCGAGCTTGCGGCCGAAGGGCTTCGCGTCTTTGTGGTCGACGACGGCAGCGGCCCGGCATACGCGCCGTTTTTTGCCGAGGCCGCGGCCATTCCCGGCTGCTCCGTTCTGCGCCACGATGAAAACAAAGGCAAGGGCCGCGCCCTTAAAACGGCCTTTGCCGCCTTTTTAGATGAGTGCCCCGACTGGCTGGGCGTGGTTACGGCGGACGCCGACGGCCAGCACGCAAGGGAGGACGTCATGGCCTGCGCCCGCGCGCTGCTTAAGAATCCCGACGCGCTTATAATAGGCGGCAGAAACTTTTCGCAGCAGGACGTTCCCCTTCGCTCCATGCTGGGCAATCGGATTACGAGCGGGGTCTTCCGCTTTTTGTGCGGTATCGAGGTAACCGACACCCAAACGGGGCTTCGGGCCATTCCCCGGGAGTTTTGCCGCATACTCAAAAAGGTCCCGGGCGAGCGCTACGAGTTTGAAACCAATATGCTGCTCGAGGCGGGCAAGCATCATATTCCCATAGTCGAGGTTCCTATCTCCACTGTATATATCCAGGGCAACGCTTCCTCACACTTTAACCCCCTTAAGGATTCAATACGCATTTACGGGCTTATTTTAAAGTTTTTGTCGGCTTCTCTCATAAGCTTTTTTATTGATATCGCCCTCTTTGCCCTTTTAAACCGGCTGCTTTGGGGTATGGACGTTTCACTGCGCATACTTGCGTCCACTGCGGGGGCAAGGGTTTGCTCCTCCCTTGTAAACTTCTTTATGAACCGCAGCTTTGTTTTTTCGAGCGAGCGAAGGCTGGGCAGCTCGATGGGCCGCTATTACCTGCTTTGCGCCTGCCAGCTGCTGTTTTCGTTCTTGGGCGTAAATTTTCTTGTGCAGGCTTTGGGCTTTCTCGAGACTCCCTCAAAGCTTTTGGTTGATATATTGCTTATGCTTTTGAGCTTTTCCATACAGCGCGCCTGGGTTTTTAAGGAAGACGCGCAATCACAAGCAGGCGGCTGAGCCTGCGGGAAGTTAAGCCGCACGGGAGTTTTTCCCGGTGGAATTTCGGTCGCGCGCGTCGCATAATATAATTGGCAATCATACTTAAACGCCGGAGGATATTCAGCGCATGGCACAAGCTACGGTAATCACATCCCCCGCCGAAACGGCCGAGCGCCAAGCCCCGCGCGGGCAAAGGCTTACGCTTGCCCTTAAAATTCTGGGGCGGGCTTTGGCGGTTTTGCTGGTTCTGGTTCTTGCGGCGGGCAGCCTTGCCGTGGGCGCCGCAAGGATTTTCTGCCTCGGGCCGTCTGTGGCCGCGAGGGATCTTTTCGTAGTCTCCTGCGAGGAAACCAGCGCGCTTAAGTTTGTTCCCCGCCTCTTTTTGTCGCAGGAGGAAATCGAGGCTGTCTTCCTGCGCAATTCGGTCGCCGCCAGCGACGAGGTTACCTCCCGCGGCCTAACCTTCGAGGAGCCCGCCGCCGGGGATTCGGCTCAGCCCGACATAGCCCTTCACGATATCTCGGGCGAAACCTATAAGGGTAAGCTTATGGTGATAAAAGATCCCTCAAGGGTTAAGCTCGCGACCATTCCCGCCTTTGGCGAGGAGGCGTCCGGCCGGAGAATCGAGGATTTTGTGGCCGATTCCGCGGCGGTGGCCGGAATAAACGCGGGCGGCTTTGAGGATGAAAACGGCGTGGGCACCGGCGGCCAGCCGGTCGGGCTCATTATCCAGGGCGGGGTTTTGCGCTGCGGCAGCGCCGCAGGCAGCTACGACGTTGTGGGCTTTGACAGTGACGACAGGCTGGTGGTGGGCAGAATGACGGGAGGAGCCGCGATGAGCCGCGGCATACGTGACGCGGTAAGCTTCGGGCCTGTATTCATAGTAAACGGCAATGCGTCGGAGGTTGCGGGCTGGGGCGGCGGGCTCAATCCCAGAACCGTGATAGGCCAGCGGGCGGACGGCGCGGTTCTTATGCTGGTAATAGACGGCCGCCAGCCCTCCAGCCTTGGGGCCACCTACCGTGACTGCATCGATATAATGCTCGAATACGGGGCGGTAAACGCCGCCAACCTGGATGGCGGCTCCTCGAGCGTGATGGTCTACGGGGGCGAAATAATCAACGTCTGCGCCTCTATATACGGCTCCCGCCAGCAGCCCGGAGCATTTATTGTGATATAATAGCCGCAAAGGCTACGGCTATTATAATTTATGGCCCGCCTTACGGCGATGGCCAATTATATCATGTAAACATGATATAATAGCCGCAAAGTCCGCGGCTATTATAATTTATGCGCAACGGCTCGCCGCCTGCGGGCGGCAACCGCCTTTGGATGCGCAATTATATCATACTTACATGATATAATAAGCTTAAACGAAAGGCATACCCCATACATGAATGAATTTGCGTCCGAACGGCGGGTATCAAAATTTTGGCTCTTTCTTATCTTTTTCGCGCTGGCCTGCATCTGCGTGGTGGGCGTTCTACTGAACCGGTTGTGGAACGCGCTGGAACTTTACGAGGAGTCTACCCCCGGCGCCGCCATTCGCGGATATGTCCTCGCGGTTAAGGCCGGGGATTTTTCCGATATCCTCAAGGATTCGGGCTTCCTTCCCGACCCTTTGAATTCCAACGCGGACTACAGGTCCGTTGTCGAGGGTATCTTTGGGGCCGTTGAGGACCTGCAGCACCGCCGGACAAGCGCTCCCCCGTCCGGCGGGTGGGAGCAGTACGCGATTCTTGACGGCGAAAGAGAGGTGGGCACCGTATGGGTATCCCAGAGCCCGGAGGCGGAGGACGGGCGCTATAAGGTCCGCTGCGACTTTCCCCTCTTTGAGGGGGTTACCGTCACCGTTCCTCAGCATCTCGAGGTTTATTTGAACGGGCTGCCGCTCACCCCCGAAAACGCCGTAATCGAGGAGCTGCCCCTCCCGCTTTTTGCCTCCCTGCCCGAGGAGGAGCGGCCTGTTAGGATGCGGTACACCACAGGGCAAACTCTTTACCCGCAGGAATTGAGCCTTAAGCTGCCGGACGGCGAGTGCATTCTGGAGGAGGATGTGGAAGCCCCCGGGCATTTTACGGGGCGGGAGGTGCTTTCGCGCGAAACGGAAAACGCCTTCGCGGCCCTCATAGAAGAGGCGGCGAAGGCATACGCGGCGTATGTGACCAACGACGCCGAGTTTTCCGCTGTCGCGTCGTTTTTGCTGCCCGGAACCGAATTTTACGAGAGCTTGCGCACCTTTGACCGCAGCTGGTATGTTCCCCATACCGGCTATTCTATCGATAAGGTGGCGGTTACCGATATCGCCGCCTGGTCGCGGGATTGCTTCTCAGGCGTGATACGCTTTGACTACAATATCATCGCCGGCCGCGTCTACCCCTACCCCACCGCCTATAGCATGCCCTTTGTCCGGGTTGGCGGCGAGTGGAAGCTTTTATATGTCCAGACTATTTAGGTGTAACCCCGGCGTCCCGCTTTCTGCCGTAATCGCAAAGGCTCACGGCGCGGCACTCCCGGCAGGCCGGCGACCTTGCCCGGCATACCGCCCGGCCGTGGAGGACAAGCCGGTGGCAAAAATCGTTGGCCTTATCCATGGGCAGCACTTCTCTCAGGCTCCGCTCTACGGCGTCGGGATTTTTCGAGCTTGCGAGTCCCATCAGGTTGGTTATGCGTATGCAGTGAGTGTCGCAGACCACCGCGGGCTTGCCGTAAACGTCCCCCAGTATAAGGTTTGCGGTTTTTCGCCCCACCCCGGTAAGGCTCAGCAGCTCCCCCATTGTGTCGGGAACGCGTCCCTCAAAGCGCCCGATAAGCTCCCCGCACATGGCCACTATGTCCCGGGCCTTTGTGTTGCCGAGCCCGCAGGGCCGTACGATCTGCGCGACCTCCTCCGCATCCGCCTTTGCAAGCTCACTCAGGGTCGCGTAGCGGGCAAATAATATGGGGGTGGTCTTATTCACCCGCTCGTCGGTGCACTGGGCGGCCAGGCGCACCGCGATAAGCAGCCGGTAGGGCTCGGCGTAATTGAGGGAGCAAACCGCCTCGGGATACTGCTCCTCAAGCGCCGCCACTATGGCGGCGGCCTTCTCACTCTTTGTCACGGCCATAACCTCGCATTGTTATACTAATCCGCAAATAAAATGCTTTTATACTATTACTCTATTGCTTCCCCCCGCCAGAGGCGGGGGAAGCAATAGAAAGAAGTATTTTAAATGCGTAGTAGTATTAATATATATGCTTGCTCGCAATTATAATAAACAGGGAGCCTGCAAATGAAAATCATCGACGCGCATATTCACTTTTTTGACCTTCCACACTTCCACCAGCTTGCCCTTGCGGCGGGGCACGAGAACAGCGCGGCCCATCTTAAAAAGACATTCGGCGAGCTGGGAATAGAAGGGGCCGTGGTCATGGGCAACCGCGGCCTCTCGCCGGAAGACCATGTCTATCCGGAATTTATGCGCTATTGTGTCGGGCTCGACAGGTTTTCCTTTACCGGCGAGGTCGGCGCGGATACGGTCAGCAAGCTGAGGCTCCACCTGAACCGTGAGGCCTGCGTGGGTATAAAGCTCTACCCCGGCTATAACGAGGCCTATGTATACGACGATGTCTACAAGCCCGTTTACCGCCTCGCCGAGGAGTACGGCGTCCCGGTCGCGATCCACACCGGGGAGGTAGCCGGAACGCACGGCAGGCTCAAATACTGCCACCCCATGACAATCGACGAGGTCGCCTCAGATTACCCGGGGGTAAATTTTGTAATGTGCCACCTGGGCAATCCCTGGGTCATGGACGCGGCCGTAATCCTGCACAAGAACCCAAACGTCTCGGCCGACCTTTCGGGTATGCTGGTGGGCAACACCGACGTTAAGGCGCGCCTTGCGGATATGAAGGGCTATATAGATCACTTAAAGACCTGGATAGCCTACGCGGGCGCTTATGACCGGCTGATGTACGCGACCGACTGGCCCCTTGCCAACATGAAGGGCTATATTGATTTTGTGGCGGAGCTCATACCGCCGCCCCACCACGAGGCCGTATTCTGCGAGAACGCCCGCAGAATTTATAAGCTTGCGTTAAAATTTTAAGAAAAAGCACAAGCCCTAAAAGCAAGCCCTAAAAGCAAGCCCCAAAAACCCGCTCAGCCCTTTAACAGGGCCGCGAGAGCCTCTTGCCTGCTGCCGAGGAATAAAAAGCGCCCTCCCCGGTTCGATTCCCATATGAACTCCTGAAGGGATTTGCTGCCGTCCGAAAAATCCCCCCAAACGGCCATGGATATGCCGTAGGTCGTATACTTTTGCAGAATCGCTCCCAGTAGCCTTGTCGAAAGATCAAAAAAGGCGGGGGCGATTTGTTCTTTTGAAAGAAGAATGGCGCGGCTGTCCGCCTCGGCCATAAGGTCGAGG
>JAITVF010000124.1 GCA_031285945.1 Oscillospiraceae bacterium | reverse complement strand
CTCTGGCGGGGGAAGCAATAGAAAGAAGTATTTTAAATAGCGATTAACTTGAGCAAAGCTTCTCCCCCGCCTTTGGCGGGGGAGAAGCTTTGCTGTGTCTACGCTGCCGAGCTCTCTGTGTTTTCAACGGCCTGAAGGCTCTTCATCACAACGAACTCGTGGTAGTCGTTTTCGGCAAGCGAGGGGTAGTCGGCATAGTCAGGCTGGTAGATAGCGCTTACGGGCAGGCCGTCAATCTCGCTTTCGCTTCCCCTGAGGCAGTAATCCCAGACCAGGGTATCCTCAGCGCCAACCGGATCGTCCCAGGTTGAGTCGACAAGATACCAGCCGCCCTCAAGCAGGACGTAATTCCAGCTGTGATTCTCGCTGCCCGCTACCCCAAAAACGCTTTCGCAGGGGATTCCGGCCCGGTCGCACAGCAGCTTAAAGGCCTTGGAGTAGCCCTCGCAGACCGCGCTGCCCCTTATGAAGACGCCGTCGATGTTAAAGCCGTATTCAAAGCCCTGGGGGGACGCGCCGGCGTCGGCCAGCTTTGAGTCGTAAACGGTCGAGTTTATAATCCAGTCGTGGAAGTATTCGGCCGCGCGGGCGGGATCCTTTGGAGCACCCGCCACAACGCCGCCTATTACGGCGTCCATCTCGGCGGCAAGGGAATCGGACTCCGCCTTTGTGTGACAGTAGCTCAGGTGAACGGTCAGGCTTCCCTCACGGGTGGTTCGGCTTCCGTTCCACTCAATATTATAAGAGCCCAGTGAAACCCAGAAGATATCGGGCCGGCTGCGGCGGATATGATCGATGGCGAGCTCCACCTGGCGCAGGAAATATTCGGTCACCTCGCCGTCGTCCCCCTCGGGGAAGATAACGGGAATAACGATAGTTTCCTCGTGAGCGAAAACCCCCTCTACCACCGCGTCGAGAATAAGGGGGTATTTCCCCGGCTCCGGGCTTTCGCCTTCCGACAGTGAGGCCGGCGCGCCGGCCGGCGCCGCGACTGCGTCCGATCCGCCTCCCCGCCAGGCTCCGAGCTCCCCCACCGCCGGCGAAATCGCCGGTATGTATGTATCCACAAAGCCGAAAAACGGCCTTGGCATAACCCCCAGATAAATCATGCCCGCCCCCGCTATGAGAAGGAGCAGGCAAACCGCCATTAGCTTCTTCATCCCTATCCCCCGCCAGTATCTTATGCCATACATTGTAACACAAAATTGCGCCGTGTTAAAGGGGAGCCCCGGCGATTCCTGTAATTCCCTTGCCAGAGAAGGGCATTAGGGATTTATATAGTTGAGTTTATCTGACGGCGCTAAGGGACATACCAGTGGCTTCCGGCGCGGCCGAACGATTTGACGCGCTTGTCGGGGTCTCGCCCCTGCCTGCGCTTTCTCCTCTCAGCCTAAACTGCGATATAAGCCTTTGCAGCATGGCCGACTGCCCGCTCATTTCTTCCGAGGCCGCGGCGCTTTCCTCGGCGGTTGCGGTGTTTTGCTGCACCACCCGGGCCACCTGGTCGATTCCGACGTTGATTTGCGCCATAGCCTCACCCTGTTGAACAGAAACGGCCTGAACGCCCTCTATTTGCGCCGCGTTCTTATGCGAAGTTTCGGCTACCGCCTGCAGGCTGGCGTTCACCCTCTCTACTATCCTGTTGCCCTCGTTCACGCTTTGGTAGCTGCTCTCGATCAGCGCCGAGGTTTCGCTCGCGGCCTCCGCCGATTTGCCGGCCAGATTGCGCACCTCTTCGGCCACCACCGCAAAGCCCTTGCCATGCTGGCCCGCCCGCGCGGCCTCAACCGCCGCGTTCAAAGCCAGGATATTCGTCTGAAAGGCTATATCGTCGATGACCTTTGTCGTCCTTGCTATATTATGGGATTTTTCGTCGATCACCCGCATGGCCTCCAGCATCTGCCTCATGAATTCCATACACTCGTTCATAAGCTGTTCGGAATGCCGCACGCCGTTCAGCGCGTCGGTGGCGTTTTTAGTATTTTCTTTGGCCATATCGTTGATTTCCGCAATCGAGCTCGACAGCTGCTGAATTGACGCGGCCTGCTCGGTCGAGCCGGCGGCGAGAGCCTGAGCCCCGTCCGCCATTTGGCCCGCGCCCGCCGATACCTGAACCGAGGACGAGTTGATATCGCCGAACATCGCGTTTAGATTATCGGTCATTTTTTTAACCGATGTCCCGAGGATGTCACGATCGGATAACGGGGTAATCTCGGCGGTAAGGTCGCCGCCCGAAACAGCTTCGAGAGCCTTGCTGACCGTTATGACGCGCTCAATAAAGGAGGCCGACGCCGCAATGGTCTGCCCCGTTTCATCCTTGTATTTCGCGTAAGCGTCAAGAGCCTTCCTCTCCGCCTCGGAAATTGTAAAATCTCCCGATTCCCCGGCCTTTTTCAAAAAGGCGGTAACCGCCGAAAGAGGCTTGCTGATAATTCCTGAGATAAAAACGGCCATAATAACGCTAAAGACCGCAGCGGCCAGCATAACGGCCGCGAGTATCCAGGTTCTTTGCACGCTCAGCGCCTTGTTGGCCGCTACCTTATCCGCCGCAAGGCTGTCGTTAAGCGAGTTAGCCTCGTCAAGATAGCCGGATATCTCGGAGCCCATGGAATCGAGCGCTTTTATCGAGGCTGTCATGGCGGCCTTGTCCTTTGAGCCCACCGCGTCCCGGACCGCCTGCTTGAGCGCCGCGAAATCGTTAAAGTAAAGCGCCTCGAGACCCGAATAAATCTCTCGCTCCTCATCGTTGGAAATAGCGCCCTCGTAACTCGCGAGCGTCTCTACAAACGCGGCCTCCTTTTCTGTGAGGCTCACCCCTTCGTCGAGCGAAAACTGCGGGTCCGAATCAAGAAATATGACCATATTGGCGGCGCATATTCTCTGGGTGGAAAGCAGATCGTACAGAACCGCGATATTGCTCATGGGCTTTGCGTTGTTTTGATACATTTCCTCATCGGCCCTGCTCAGGGTATCCATGCTTATTATCCCTACGGCACCCACCACGGCGGTCAGAATAACCGCAAGCGCAAAACCGATCGTCAATTTTTTCGATACCTTTAAATTTCGCATATCAATCTCCTAACGCTAATCTTATACTATCTATATCGGACATTTCTATTTGTAATTTAATGGTTTCGAAGTTAATTTATGGCTGACCGCCTTTATTTAATAATCTGTCTGTGAAAAGCCGGAATAGCAGTCGGCATAGCGGTGATTTTGCGAGGCGATTCTCTGACTCTTAGCGGCTTGCCGTATATTCAGCATTCCTCAAATAAGCTCTAAAAACCATGCAGGATATTTATAACATATTTGAACTTTTTTAATATTGCTCCGCAATTAAAATGCTTTTATAATATTACTCTATTGCGTCCCCCGCCTCTGGCGGGGGACGCAATAGAAAGAAGTATTTTAATCGCGGAGTAGTATAAGCAAGCCCTAAAGCTGGCGCTCCTCTTCGCCGCAGCAGGGGTGGCATTGGTCTGATATTGGAATTCTAACGACCGCGGCGTTATTATCGGGGTTAGGATCTGGGGTGGGCGACGCGGCGGTTATGGTGGCGGTGACAAAGCCGCTCGCGTTTGGCGCGACGGTTCCTCTGATCAGCAGCCGCGAGGAACCGCCCCCGGGAAGCTCGCCGAGGGTGGCGCTTCCGGTCCAGGGCTGCCAGACCATACCGAGGTTCAGGCTGTATTCCATGCACGCAAGAGCAGTCGACCACGCGCGGACCACAGGGGCCTGGGCTGTGTCGGGGCCATTGTTGGTTACCGTAATGTCATATGTCACCGGGCAGCAGGTCCGCACCGTAAGTGCGTCGGCCCCCGCGGCCACCTCGAGATCGGCCGAGCCGCCCTCACCGATAGAAATAACGCTTATGAGAATAGTGGCCACACCCTGCTCCGGAGCCGGGTGGTGGCTTGAGCTGGACGATTCCATCACCATTACGATGGAGTCGGCGGCGTCTTGGGGAACGTTGCCCTTAAGCAGTACCCGCACGCCGGAGCCGGCGGGCAGATCGGCGAGGTCGGCCGTTCCCGCCCATTGATTCCAGCTATCGCCGCCGTCCAGGCTGTATTGCGTGCCGTCAAGCGCCGACAAAGCCGGCGGGGCGGCGGACAAATTGGCGGGCCCCGGCTGAGGCCTGATTTCCGTTAACGCTACCCCTGCGGCGTGCGCGGGGCCGTTGTTTGTTACTGTTACGGCAAGAATAACGGCGTCGCCTGGGGCGGGGGGCGGGCCTTCGGCCGAAATAGCGGTAACCAGGCGGGAGCTCGGCGTGACGGCGGTCACGCACGGCAACGAGTCGACAGGGTCCTTAGAGCCGTCGGGATGGGGCGTTGAGGTGGTTACCCTGCTTGTGTTGACGAGAGAGCCAGTCGCGGTATCTCTCACCCTTGCGCGAATTAATATTTCCGCCGTGGCGTTAGCCGCGAGATCAGGCAGGGTAACGCTGCCGGCCCATGGCAGCCATTTAACGCCGTTATCCACACTGTACGCCGGGTTTTCTACGTTGTAGGGAACATTGTCGCTCACAGCCGGCGTTTTTGCCGAGGCGGGGCCGTCGTTGGTTACCATAACGCCGTAGGTAATAAGCTCGCCGGGCAGAACCTCGGCCTTGTCGGCCG
>JAITVF010000116.1 GCA_031285945.1 Oscillospiraceae bacterium | reverse complement strand
GTGAGTAGATACTTGTCCGAAAACGCCTCTACTCGTTGAAGTATAGCCCGTACATATTCGTATCGTCTTCAATGCTTTGGTCCGGCAAAAATGAGAATACCTCGGCGCAGCGGTCTCGCATCCACAGCTGCGTATTGGTTAACAGGGTGTAGCCGCAGCCGTTGTTTGCGGCCCACTGGTGCAGCGGCAGCCGCGGAATCGCTATTGCCGCCATAAGGGCCATAACCACGCCGCCGTGGGTCACGACTGCGGCGCTCTCGGTATGCTTTTCCATCATGTCGCGCACTATGCCGTCAAAGGCCTTTACAGCGCGGGCGGTAAAGGCCTCGGCCTCCTCGCCGCCAGGAGGCGTGTTGCGGAAGGAATCGGCCAGCCAGCGGGCAAAGGCTTCGTCTCCGCGCAGCTCGTCAAAGGTTTTGCCTTCAAAGGCCCCTAGGTTCATGTCCTTGATATCCTCGACCACAATGGGGCTGTAGCCGGGGTAAAGTATCTCGGCCGTCTGCGAGCAGCGCGAAAGGGGGCTTACATATACCGCCGAAACGGGCGGGTAGGTAAATTCCCCGCGGAGCTGCCGCAAAGACTCCCTGCCCTTGTCGCACAGCGGGATGTCGCTTTGTCCCACATAGCGCTTCCAAGGGTTGGCGTTGGTGGAGCCTGTCCTTAAAAGGTGGATCTTGTAGGATATCATTCATAAAACCCCTTACAAGATAAAAAAACCGACAGTATAACGATCGAAAAAACAAATAAACTGGTGAAAAATAGTGTTTACAAATGGTTTTTGTTCCTTTATAATATACAACATGTAACAATTGGGGGAAGACTCATGAATTCGGATTTTCCGAGAATACTTACCCTTCTTCGCAAGGAAAAGGGTATCAGCCAGAAGAGCGCCGCCGCCGATCTTGAGATTTCGCAGGCGCTTTTGTCGCACTACGAAAAAGGCATAAGGGAATGCGGGCTGGATTTTCTGGCGCGCTGCGCCGACTACTACCAGGTTTCGTGCGATTATCTTTTGGGGCGCTCGCCCGACCGGCACGGCGCGACGCTGACGGTTGAGGATATTCCCGAGCCGGACGCCGCCAACAGGGATAACCGCATGATATCACGGTCCGTTTTGCCGGTTCTCAACAAAAAGCTCATAGCCAACTCCCAGGGCGTGCTTTTCGACCTTCTTGCCAGGGCCGACAACAAGGCCCTTACGGGTGAGGTTTCGGCCTATCTTATGCTGGCTGTCTACAGGATGTATCGCCTGGTCTACGGCGCCTGCCCCAAAAATCAGGAGGCGATGTTCAGCCTTCCGGCAGCGGTCGCCAGAGGCTACGCCGACGCGGCCATGCAAATATGTGAGGCCAACACCGCCTCGATCACGACCGGGACGCCTCTGCCTGGCTTTGAGGCGCTAAAGCGCACCGACTCGCTTAACATGACCACCGAGCAGATAGGCGAGGAATACCCCATGTGGGCCTCAAGCCTTTTCAATCTCATCCAGGGCGCAGAGAAGCGGCTGGAGTTCAGGGACAAATCAAAGCCCTGAAAAAGGGAAGCCGGTACATATATAGTTTACCACGACCGCAAGCGCGGCGCAAGCCCGGAAGGCCGTTAGAATTCAGACATATTTGGCTTAAATTTAGCACTGTACTTTTAATCATCACAAGCCTGGCTGACAAAAGAGAGGGAAAAGCATCGCCGTGAAATTTATGAAAAGAAGAATATTCGCCTTAGCTATAGCGTTTGTATTGTTAACACTCGCGGCCTGTTCAAGCAGCGAGACGCCGGGGAGCAGTACGCCGGAGCCGCCATCACAATCTGAATCAGCACCGCCACCACCGTCAAGCACTATTCCACAAAATGATGAGAACAGCGTCCGGCTCGTTAATAGCCCAACCGAACTGATTGGAACGCCTGAACGCATTATTCTGATGGTAAATGAAGTGGAAACTGTGTTCGAGCAAGACAGCGCGGATTATGCCAGTATCTTAGAAATTCTAAATAACCGTATGCCGGAGGGGTTCAAAGAAGCAGCCAGTGCTTTTATGTGGCTCGACGAGGAACAGCAGAATATAGACTGGACAGTCATGGCGCAGGATTTTGATTATGTACGATTGTCTTATAACGACATCCAAGAAATCACAATTAACAGCATGGCCGAGAGCTACAAAGACTATACACCGAGCGCAAGCTATCAAGATATTATATTCCCCTTGACGGAAAGCGAACTGTCAGGAAGCACCGAAATGTGTATATTGGGGAACGGTGCGTTTTTGGGAATATTAGATAACTCGGAAGATGTATTGTCTTCGCTTCTGTCTTTGTCGGTAAGTCAAAGCGTATCATCAGAATCAAGCGCTATTGTCGCTGATAATCAGGGCTTCATACAAGAGCAATGAGATGAATTGCAAAGACAGTCAGCACTTCCATAGCACTGTACTTTTAATCATCACAAGCCTGGCTGACAAAAGAGAGGGAAAAGCATCGCCGTGAAATTTATGAAAAGAAGAATATTCGCCTTAGCTATAGCGTTTATATTGTTAACACTCGCGGCCTGTTCAAGCAGCGGCGCGAATCCGGAAAGCTCGCGGAGTGATTCAACTGCGCAGGCGCCGGGTGATTCATCGCAAGAAGATTCCTCGGCCGACGCGCCGGAGAGCGCCTCTGTGTCAGAAGCGCCTCCGGCAAGCCGGTCTCAAAGCGAGCCTGCCGGTTCAGTGGCGTCTTCAATACCCGCAGTCCCCGCCGAGAGCTCTCAGCCCGACGCCGGGGAAATATCGGTGAATCCCGCGCCCATGCCGACCGTGAATCCGTTTCGCGTTCCCGACGCGCCATATAATCTATATCTGCACCATCCCGATCAAATCGCTTATGGTATGCTGGGCGGCTATTTCCTGATGGGAGAAGGCGAGCACGACCCTTTTATCACCGCGATAAACGCGCTGCCGGCGCTTGAGCCGGTTACGCCTGAAAATGACGAGCGCTCAGCCGTCAAGCTGCAATACACTATATTGCTTGTGCTTGAGGATTACACAAAAAGAACCTATAAGCTCTATCCTGATTCCCTCGAGGTTGACGGTATAAACTATGCGCTGGCGCCCGAGCAGTTCGCGGCGCTTGAGGCGGGCATAACGGAATCGCGCTCGCGGATTAGCGGCAATGGGTACGGCAAATACGCGCAGTGGCTTGTATGGATGAACCCGAACCGAGTTACCGCGATTTCCTGTGCGGAAGCTGACGGTCAGAGCTTTGAAATCCCGGAGGTGGCTCTTAGGTTCGCGGCGGCGGAGCCCTACTATATATCGACTTCCGCCGTCAAAACATATTCGCCGGGCAGCGTGGATTTTTCCGCGCTCCAAGACGCCTTTATAACTAGGCTCACGTTCGATAACGGCGTGGTTTATACGATGGCCGTCGCGGCGGATAAAATGTATCTCGAAGCCAGCGATATGGACGTTGCCTGCCTTTATGACATATGGCCGAGAAATGCCGAGAGCTATGTTGAAACTATGCGGGACGCGGGGGAAGGGCGTCTCAATACACGCACCGGAAAACCCGTCATCTATTTATATCCCGATAAGACACAAGATGTCAGCGTAAAACTGTATTTTGACGGCGTGATCGACTACACCTATCCCGCCTACAACGGCGGCTGGAACGTCACCGCCTCGCCGGACGGTACGCTTATCAACAAAGCGGACGGCTCTGAGCATTACTATTTGTTCTGGGACGGCACGTCCCGTTTCAACGATTGGGATTTCAGCGAGGGCTTTGTGGTAAAAGGAACCGATGTAGAAGGCTTCCTGCGGGATGTTCTGCCGAAATTAGGGCTTATTCCGCGCGAATACAACGACTTCATCACCTATTGGGCTCCGGAGATGCGCAAAAACGCGTACAATTTAATCACCTTCTCAACCGAGCAGTACGAGGCGATTGCTTCTCTTAATATTTCTCCCGCGCCGGATACGATGCTGCGTGTACACATGGTATACAAGCCCATTCCCGCGCCGATCGCGATAAAAGCGCAGACTTTTCCGGCGCCACCCGCACGCAGCGGTTTCACCGCTGTGGAGTGGGGCGGAACAAGAGCAATAGGGCAATATTATAAACGCATTTTGTTTGCGGATTAGTATTAGTCCTCTTTTCAAGTTAATCGACTGTAAAAGAATGGAGTTTCAAAGTTATGCAGAAAATCGCCCCATGTATCTGGTGCGACCGCGATGCGCTCGAAGCCGCCGAGCTGTATGTGTCCGCGTTTGAAAACAGCCGTGTCGAGCATGTGACGCATTACCTGGAAAACGACGCCTCGCCTTCCGGGCTGCCCGCCGGCACGCCGCTTACGGTACGCTTTACCCTGTGCGGTCAGGAATTTAACGCGCTGAACGGCGGCCCGGTCTTCAGGCCCACCCCCGCGGTTTCCTTTTATGTCGCCTGCGAGAGCGAAACGCAAATGAACGCGCTTTGGGATAAGCTTTCGGCCGGAGGGACCGTGTTGATGGAGGTGGCCAAATACCCTTTTAGCGAACGGTTCGGGTGGCTGGCCGACCGCTTCGGCGTTTCTTGGCAGATAAGCCTTTCAGACGGGAAGCAAAGAATCTCGCCTTACCTGATGTTCACAGAGAAGGTCAGCGGCAGAGCCGAAGAGGCCATACAGTTTTACGCGGATGTTTTCGGCAAGGCTGAGCCGCCCCAAATTTTTCGTTACGGCAAGGATGCCGACGGCGTTAATGGGATAGAGGGCAATGTTATGCTCGCGTCCTTTTGGATCGCGGGGCAGGGCTTTATGGCGGCGGACAGCGCCTATCCGCATGGCTTTACGTTTAACGAAGGGATATCCTTCTTAGTATATTGCCACGACCAGCATGAGATTGATATGTTCTGGATCCGGCTGGCGGAAGGCGGCGAGGAGCAGCCCTGCGGATGGCTAAAGGATAAATTCGGGTTGTCGTGGCAGATTGTCCCCCGCAATATTGAAAAGCTGGCGGACTGCGCTGATCCTGTCAGAGCAAAACGCGTCAACGCCGCGCTGATGAAGATGGGAAAGATTAACGTTCAGGCTTTACAGGACGCTTACGGCGGGCAAGGCCGGTCAGACCACTAGGCCGTGAGGGCTCGGCGAAAGGATATTGGCGTCCTCCAGGCCGCGCAGAATGCGCAGGCCGCCCAGGGCCAGCGCCTCCATTTCGTACTCTCCCGGCATAACAACCACCGGCGCCAGATACTCTAGCTGGCGCTTTACCTTTTCGACCAGCGCACCGTAGAAGGCGAGCCCCCCGGTGAGGACAATCGCGTCGCAATCCCGCCCCAGATGGGGTGAAAGCAGGGCGACCCCCTTGGCGATCTGCAAAGCCTGCGCGTCTATCACCAGCGCCGCCCACTCGTCCTTCTCCGCCACCATTTTTTCGATTGCTCTGGCGTCGGAGGTTCCCAGCAGCGCCCGCAGCCCGCCCCTGCCCCGCACCTTGCGGATCATTTCCTCCTTTGAATATTCCCCGCTGTAGCACATGTCGATAACCTCGAGCAGGGGGACGTTTCCCGCCCGCTCGGGGCCAAAGGCGCCGTTGTCGTCGGCCAGGGAATCGATGATTTTTCCGTGCATATGCACGCCAAAGGTAATGCCGCCGCCCAGGTGGGCGACGATGAGCCGCATGCTTTCGTAGGCCTTGCCGACGCTTTGCGCGTATTTGCGGGCCGCGGCCCGACTGTTGAGTACATGATAAAAGCTCCTGCGTTTAATCTCCGGCATGCCGGTAATCCGGACAGCCTCGGGGAATTCGTTGGCCGAAACGGCGTCGTAGATATAGGCGTTAACGCCGCCCGCCCGCGCAATCTCGTAAGCCAGCACCGCCCCAAGATTAGAGGCGTGAGGGGATATTTTACGCTCAAGGATAAGCCTTAGCATATTGCTATCGACCAGGTAGCCTCCCGTTTTAACGGGAGGCAGCAGCCCGCCCCGCCCCATAACCGCCGAGAGGATTCCGGGCTCAAAGCCGTGGCGCTTAAGGCACTCCAATACCAGCTTAAGGCGCATTGAAAGCTGGTCGTTTACATGGTCGAAGCGTTCGAGCTCCTCGGCCGGGTGGCCTGCGCTTTCGTTAAATAGCTCTTCTTCGTCCCGGTACAGCGCGATTTTGGTAGAGGTAGAGCCGGGGTTTATTGCCAGTATAAGATAACTCATCGTTGCGTCGCCTCCATGCCGGGCGGTTTTTACGTCCGGCTTTTATGTCGTAAAAGCAGCATTACAGGCATTTTGCCGGGCGCGGGCAACCGGCGGCGCTCCATAAACGCCTTAAATCCCGATACCCAAAATCGCGGCGCCATGGCGAAAAAACCTGCTATATATTGGCAATATATAGCCTGAGGTAATTATAGCATGTTACTTGTGCTAATACTACTCCGCAATCAAAATCATTTCAGCCTTGCGGCCTTTTTTCCGTCCTGCTGCGTTGTCCGCCTTGCAGGGCGAAAAAAATCCTCGCAAGTCTTGAAGTGATTTTAATCGCGGAGTAGTATAAGGCCATAGAATATCTTTGGATTTTTGCCGTAATTTTTAGGCGTTGCTTTTGTTGATTTTCTTTAACAACGCGGTTGGAGCGGAAATTGACTTATGGACAGGCCCGTGATACAATGTTTAATTGGAATTCTTAAAGATAGCGGGGGTAAGATTGTATGGCGGTCAAGTATATATTTGTTACCGGCGGCGTTGTTTCGGGACTCGGCAAAGGAATTACGGCGGCTTCGCTGGGCAGACTCCTCAGGGAGCGGGGGTATAGGGTAACTATTAAGAAGTGCGACCCCTACCTCAACCAGGATCCCGGCACCATGAGCCCGTATCAGCACGGCGAGGTGTTCGTGACGGACGATGGCGCCGAAACTGATCTTGATCTCGGCCATTACGAGCGCTTTATCGACGAGAACCTTTCGATTAATTCTTCGATAACCAGCGGAAAAATCTACTGGTCGGTCCTAAACAGGGAGCGCAAGGGCGATTATCTGGGCGGCACAGTTCAGGTTATACCCCACGTCACCAACGAAATCAAGGACAGAATCTACCGGGTGGCCGCCCCCGCCACCGATATAGTCATAACCGAAATCGGCGGCACCGTCGGCGATATCGAAAGTCAGCCCTTCCTTGAGGCCATCCGCCAGATGGTAACCGAGGTCGGGCGCGAAAACACCCTGTTCGTCCACGTAACCCTGGTTCCCTTTATCTTCGGCTCCAGGGAGCTTAAGTCCAAGCCCACCCAGCACTCGGTCAAGGAGCTTTTATCTCTGGGGATTCAGCCCAACATAATAATCTGCCGCACCGAGTATCCGTTACCAGACGATATGCGCAAAAAGCTCGCCCTCTTCTGCAACGTGAGGGAGGAGGACGTAATACAGAATCTCACGGTGGAAAATCTTTACGAGGTACCCCTCATGCTCGAGCGCGAGGGCTTGGGCGCCGCAGTATGCCACCACCTTAATCTTGGCAGAAAAACCGCCGACCTCTCCTCCTGGGAGGCAATGGTCGACCGGATGAAGAAGGCCGCTAATGCCGTTACAATCGGCGTTGTCGGCAAGTACGTGAGCCTGCCCGACGCTTACATCTCTATCTCTGAATCGCTGCGGCACGCCGGCCTGCCTTCCGACGCGGCGGTGGACGTCCGCCTCGTCGACGCCGAATCCATATGTCATGACAACGCGGGCGAAGTCCTTTCGGGCTGCGACGGCGTTCTCGTTCCCGGCGGCTTTGGGGACAGAGGGCTCGAGGGCAAAATAGAGGCGATACGCTATGCGCGGGAGAATAACATACCCTTCCTGGGCGTTTGCCTCGGGATGCAGATGGCGGTGGTGGAATTTGCCCGCAACGTGCTGGGGATAGAGAACGCCGCCTCCGCCGAGATCGACCAGGAAACCCCAAACCCGGTGATCCACATAATGCCCTCACAGGTGGATATTGATAAAAAGGGCGGAACCATGCGCCTCGGGCTTTATCCCTGCACCATTAAGGACGGCTCTATAGCTAAAGCGGTTTACGGCGAGGATCTTATTTACGAGCGCCACCGCCACCGCTATGAGTATAACAACGCCTATCGGGAAAGCATGGAGGAAAACGGCCTTTTGATCACCGGGCTTTCCCCCGACCGGCAGCTTGTGGAGATCGTGGAGCTCAAGGGTCACCCTTGGTTTGTGGGCGTTCAGTTCCACCCCGAGTTTAAGAGCCGGCCTAACCGGCCCCATCCCCTTCTCAGCGGCCTCATAAGGGCGGCCCTGGAGCGCAGGGAGCAGGCATGACCGAGACATGTTACAACGTTTTTAGCGAGGCCGAAACCCTCGCCCTTGCCCGTTCGGTCGGCGAAGGGCTTAGCCCCGGCGATACGGTCGCCTTTTTTGGCGGGCTGGGTATGGGCAAGACTCTCTTTACAAAAGGCCTTGCCGAGGGGATGGGCCTGGACCCGGAAGAGGTCGGCAGCCCTACCTATACAATTATGCGCGAGTATGGCGGGGGAAAAAACCGCCTTATTCACTTTGACATGTATCGCGTTATGGGGGAGGAAAGCCTTGCCTCCGCCGGCTTTTTCGACTTGCTCGACTCGGGCTGCGTCCTCGCTGTTGAGTGGAGCGAAAACATCGAGGAGTATCTGCCCGAAAACGCGCTGCGGGTGATCATCGAGCCGGGAGACCGCGAAGACGCGCGCCGGATTACAGTCCGCCGCCCTGCTTTAAATAGCGCGGGAGGCGGCAAATGAATATTCTTGCCCTCGATACCTCCTCCAAAGCAGTGTCCTGCGCTCTTTTGCGTGACGGCATTCTCGCCGGCGAGGCTTTTCTCAATACGGGGCTGACCCACTCGCAGACGGCGGTCCCCCTTGTCGACGGGCTTTTGCGCGGCGCGGGCGTTAAAATCGGCGAGGTGGACATATTCGCCGTTTCGACAGGCCCGGGCTCATTTACCGGCCTTAGAATAGGGATTGCGACTGTAAAGGGTTTTGCGTTTACAGGAAATACTCTCTGCGCGCCGGTTTCAACTTTGCTGGGGCTTGCCATGAATATCCCAATATTTAAGGGCTTTGTCGTCCCTGTAATGGACGCCCGCCGCGAACAGGTCTATACGGCGATCTTTGAAGCGGACGGCGAGGGCTCTGTTGTCCGGCGGGGAGAGGACGAGGCTATATCTATTGCTTCGTTGGGGAAAAAGCTTATGAGCCTCGCGCCGGCTCCGGTAATACTGACTGGAGACGGCGCTCTTATGGCTTACGAGAAGCTTGGAATTCCCGAGCACGTGCGACCCGCGCCCGAGCGGTTTTTACACCAGCGTGCGGGGAGCGTCGCTGCGGCCGCGTACCGCCTGGCCAAAGACGGCGGGCTTGTTTTGCCCGAAGAGCTTGAGCCGGTATATCTGCGCCTCCCCCAAGCGGAGCGGGAGCGGCTTGAAAAAAAAGCTAAGGAGACTGATTCCATATGATAGCGATGGGAAGCGACCACGGCGGCTACCGCCTCAAGGAGGCGGTAAAGCTGCATTTAGAAAAAAAAGGAATAGACTGTAAGGATTTTGGCGCTTACGGCGAAGAAAGCTGCGACTACCCCCTCATGGCGCAAGCGCCATGCAAGGCGGTTGTCGCCGGGGAGTGCGAGCTTGCGCTGCTCTTTTGCGGCACCGGGATAGGGATATCGATGGCCGCCAACAAGCATAAGGGGATTAGGGCGGCGGTATGCTCCGATATCTTTAGCGCCAGGATGGCGCGGCTACACAACAACGCCAACGTCCTCTGCATGGGCGGCAGAGTTGTTGGCGAGGGTTTGGCCCTCGATATCGTGGACGCCTTTTTGAATTCCTCGTTTGAAGGCGGACGCCACGCACGCAGGGTTGGTCAGGTCGACGCGTTGGACGCATAGAGGCGGCCCAGCGTTTTTTATATAATGTATGGCATTCCGTTCAACAAAAGGGAGCTGATTACATGATAGAAATGCCTGAGGCAAAATCTCTGGCGAGCCAGCTTGCGGCGGCCCTCGAAGGCAGGGAGATTGTCGAGGTTGAGGCGGCGAAATCTCCCCACGGCTTCGCCTCTTACACCGGCGACCCGGCGACGTATCCCGAGCGGCTTACCGGCAGAAGGGTAAGCGCCGCCAGGGCTCACGCGGGCTGGGTTGAGCTTGAGCTGGGGGATTTAAGCCTTGTGTTTTTTGACGGCGCCACCCCCCGCCTTTACGGCAAGGACGAAAAGCTTACGCCGAAGCATCAGCTGCGGCTCGGCTTTGGCGGCGGCGACAGTCTTGTCTTTACCGTTCAGATGTACGGCGGGCTTTTTCTCTTCGAAAACGGGGATAGCGACAGCGTCTATTACGGGGCGGCCAGGTCAAAGCCCTCGCCTTATTCAGAAGCCTTTGACAGGAACTATTTCGAGGGCCTGCGGGCGGGCCTCAGGCCGAGCTTAAGCGCCAAGGCCTTTATCGCTACCGAGCAGCGGATTCCGGGACTTGGCAACGGCTGCTCGCAGGATATACTTTTTTTTGCCGGGATTAACCCCCAGAGCAGGCTGTCCGCCCTTTCGGAGGAGGAAATATGGGGGCTTTTTGACAGCGTGAAAAATACCCTCGCGGCAATGCTTAAGCATGGCGGACGGGATACAGAAAAGGATATCTTTGGAAAACCAGGCGGATATCATGTAGCCCTCAGCGCTAAAACGGCGGCTTACCCCTGCCCCAAATGCGGCGGCGAAATCCTGAGAAAAGCCTTTTTGGGCGGGAACGTATACTTTTG
>JAITVF010000061.1 GCA_031285945.1 Oscillospiraceae bacterium | reverse complement strand
ATTCTGGCCGAGACCCCCGTAGGCTCCACAATCGTAGCCGTGGATATCGCGGGCTTCGGCGTATTTTGCGCTGCGGGTTATTTTATCAGGAGGCCGCAGCGGTAAAATTATAGCTGCTATAAATACCTGTTGTATGACCGGATTCGGGATATTTAAATCACGCTCTCTTTCGGTATTGTGGAAATGGGCTAACACTGGTATAATTGATTACAGCGACGTATATAACGACAGGGAGAAAGGACTGAAAATTTTGCTCAACGCCATACGAACCAATCTAAACGCCCTCGAATACATGATATTTTTCTGGCAGTCGGTTCTCGACCGCGAAAAGGTCGGGGAGGATTATCTCGCGCAGGTGGCCGCCCTGCCCGAGATGAATATTTTATACAGCGGCGACGAATTCAACGCGGAATCGGTTCGGAAGGTTCTTTCGGCCATAACCAACCGCGAAAGGCTTAGCGACGCCACCCTGACCGAGCGCCAGTTCTGGAACAACAACATGTGGATCGTAGAGGATCCCGAAATGTTCGGGCTTATGATAGCGCCTATAAAATCCCTGAGCCCCGGCTCGCTCTGCGAAAGACTCAACGCGGCGGCGGACATAAGCTTTGACTCAGTCGAGATCGTCTTTATCCCCGCTTTTAAGGAGGAAGCCGTCTTTGGCCCGGGCAGGCTGTACATAAACTTCTTTAAAGTTATGGTGGATATGATAATGGGCACCGGCGACGTAACCATAGGCAGCATGAGCCTTGAGGATTTTATCGAGGCTAAAATCCTTGAGATGGACGGTGTAAAGTTAAAGTAGCCCTACCGCGCACAAATCCCCCCAGAACAGGCGCTTTCCTGTTCTGGGGGGATTTTTTGGGCTTTTCTTGCAAATTATTCCGCTAAACCCTCTTTGCCCTTTTTGGCGGCGAGGGCCGCGCAGCCAATCAGAACGAGGCCCGCCATAAAGCTGCCCGCGAAGGAAACTGCGCCTGTATCGGGCGCGGGGGAGTAATTGTCAGATTCGACGTCGTCGTAATTGGTTTCGCCCCAGCCGTCGTCCTCTTCCTCGCCGCTGACCACAAGGGGAGGAGTTTCAAGCCCGCGATTTCCCCGGCTGTCCCAGAAGGCGGGAGCGTCCTCAATGTCTCCGGTCGCGTTGCCGCTCAGACGTGTGCCGTCGTCGTAGTATCCGCCGGAGGCGTAGCCCCTGCTGAAAAGAACCATATCGCCGTCGCTGCCAAAGGTATCATAATCAGAATCCTCGGTATCGCCGACCGGGTCGGCAACCCTGGATCGCGCTATTCCCGCAAAGGGCTCGGCGCTAAAGGGCGATACCTCTCCCCCGGCTAACGGCGCATTCTCCGCGCCTTCAACCTCGGCCGCTCTCTCCTCCAGCCCAGGATCGGCCGCTTCGGCTCCGTCGGTTCCAACTCTGTCCTCTATTGCAAGCTCAGGGTCGGCCGCTTCGGCTCCGTTGATTCCAACTCTGTCCTCCATTGCAAGCTCCGGATCGGTCGCTTCGGCTCCATTGATCCCAACTCTGTCCTCCATTGCAAGCTCCGGATCAGTCGCTTCGGCTCCGTCCTCGGCCGCTCTGTCTTCGAGTGTCTCATCCTCGGGAAGAGCTTCGGCAGCGTATCCTCCAAACCTGGCCGACCTTCCTTCTATGGCCGGGGGAACGTCTTCGGCAGCCATCACCGTGATACATGTCGACGCGAGCATAATTGCCATAAGCAACATCAGTGTCAAGGCCTTAAAAGTCGTTTTCATTTCGCAATCACCTTCCATTTCTTTGGGAACCTGATAAGGTAGCTTTGTAATGGCTCCACTTATAAAATTTCCCAAAACGGCCCCATTATTGATGTAAACATTTACCATTTAAGAATATTGTTTCTTTTATATTTTCTTATATATTCCTCAGCTTGTATTAAGGGGCCTTATCTCGCGAATACTATAAGGGACTGCCGGAGGATTTATGTATGACTGTTGCAATAATTCGCACAATCATGATTTACGTTTGCATCGTAGCCGCTCTTCGCATAATGGGCAAGCGCCAGCTGGGCGAGCTTCAGCCCTCTGAGCTTGTGGTAACCATTCTAGTTTCGAATATTGCTACCTTGTCTATCGAGGATACCAACATTCCCCTTTTGGGCAGCGTTTTGCCCATATTCATGCTGGTCAGCTGCGAGGTTATCATCTCGGTGATCTCACTCAAAAGCAGCCGGTTTCGCAGGCTTGTTTCGGGGAACCCGCGCATACTTATCCGGGACGGCATACTCGACCAGACGGAGATGAAAAACCTTCGCTGGTCTCTGGACGATCTCATGGAGCAGCTGCGTATGAACGGCTGCTTTGACATAAGGGAGGTTAACTTCGCGGTGGTTGAAACCTCCGGGATGCTCAGCGTCCACAAAAAGCGAGACGGGGCGCAGGGCCGCGACCCCGCCCCCCCCATGAACATAATATGCGACGGCGAAACCGACCGCCACGCCCTTGAGTTTCTGGGCCTTGACCCCAACTGGCTGAACGCCGTCCTCAGAGAGGAAGGTGTTAAAGACTCCGACATATTCTTAATGATCTGCGACCGCGGCGGCGGTTATTCCATTATAAAAAGGGAGAAGCAACAATGAAGCGCTTTGTAATAGTACTCATAATAGTGGGCGGAATACTTTGCGTTTGCGTCTATTCCATGTTTATGGTGGAACGTGTTAAGGGAGAAATGGACGTTTACGCCGACGCCGTATTCGCGGCGATCGACAGTGGCAGCCATTTGGGCCTTGCCAGCGGCGTTGAGGCGTTCGTGGGGTACTGGCGGGAAGAGGAGCACTCTCTTGTCCGCTTTGTCCGCCACTCCCAGGTGGACGAAATATCAAGGAGCATGGCAAAGCTTAAATCCCTGGCCAGGTTTGAGGATTACACTCAGCTTCACGCCGAGCTCAGCTCAATCTCCTGGCAGATGGAGCATATATGCGAGTCGGAGCCGCCCACGCTTGGAAATATCATGTAATACTATTCCGCATTAAAAATACTTCTTTCTATTGCTTCCCCCGCCTCTGGCGGGGGAAGCAATAGAGTAATATTATAAAAGCATTTTATTTGCGGATTAGTGTAACCACAAGAAATAACGCAACCGTAAAATACCCCCCATTGCCGTTATTATACTGCCCCGCGATAAAAAGCTATCTTTGCTTCTTATCGCTGAACGGTCTAATAGCCACAATGGGGGGATTTTTGCAATTGTGAACATTCATTTGTTTTGCCGGACTTGTTCAGTTGGGGTAAGCGAGGTATTTTATACTTGTATCCGGATACGGCCTTGACAAAGGAGCTATAGTTGCTACAATATAATGGAAGGATTTGTCCGCCACAGGGAGGGCTACAGCATTGGCGCAGGTTACATTTCTCGCTCTTGGATACAGCGTTCCCGTAAACCCCTCTAAAAACCGGGTTTATGTTTGGCGCAAGCTCAGGGAAGCGGGGGCCTGTTACTTCCGGCCCGGGGTCGCCATCCTTCCCAAAAGCGGCCAGAGCCTGACCCAGTTCCGGGGGCTGGCGGCCAGGATAAGGGACACCGGCGGCGAGGCCGTGCTGGCCGACCTGCGCTTTTTGGATTCCCACGACGAGCAGCGTACGATACGTATGTTCAGCGAGCAAAGCCGCGAGGAATACCAGGAGCTTATGGCCGACTGCGCGAGCGTTATAGAAAAGCTCAAGGGCAGCCTGGAGGGCCAGGGCCCCGAGCTTGTGCGCAAGGTGATGCGCCGCTACAAAAAGATAAAGGGCCGCGATTACTTCCGCCACGGCCCCGGCGGCGAAACGTCGGCCATACTTGAGGAGCTTGCCGAGGATATAGCCTTCAGCGCCGAGGAGCTTTCCCGCCAGCTGCGGGCAATGCTCGAATAGCCGAATAGTTTTTAGTCTGTTTCTCCCAGGGCTTGTTTGATATGCCGGATGCGGATACAGTCCCGTTATTCCAGTCCCTCCAGCAAAAACAGTATCGCGGAGTTTGAAAGCAGGAAGCCTTTTCGCGAAAGAGAGATCACGCCGTCAGATATTCCGCACAGGCCATGCCGCGAAAGTATTTCCGCCCGGTTTAAAACCGCGGCGGATTTTTCTTTAAGGGCCGCCGTGTCAAAGCCTTCGGCAAGGCGAAGCCCCAGCATAAGCCGCTCTGCCTCATCCCCGCCTGGGCCGTCGTCCTCAAAGAGAACGAGCGGGTTTTCCTCCGCGACAAAGGATTTTAT
Organism: Oscillospiraceae bacterium; assembly: GCA_031285945.1. GTDB lineage: Bacteria > Bacillota > Clostridia > Oscillospirales > Ruminococcaceae > WRAV01. Next base: position 4,154 of record JAITVF010000061.1, on the reverse strand, counting down.
ATCCCGGCCGAAAAAGCGCCTGCGCCCTCCGAAAAACGAGTGGGCCGAGGGCCCCAGCCCAAGGTATGGCAGGCAGCGCCAGTAGCCCAGGTTGTGGCGGGACTCATATCCCGGCCTTGCGAAGTTGCTGATCTCATACTGTGAAAACCCGGCCCATTCAAGAGTCTGGCAGCAGGCGTAATATAAATCGGCGGTTTCGTCCTCGCCGGGCAGGATAAGGCTTTCGCCCGCCTGACCAAAGGGCGTAGCCTCCTCAACCTTTAAAAGATAGGCCGAGATATGGCTCAGGGGCAGGCTTTTGAGAAAATCAAGGCTTTTACCCAAGCTTTCGCCTGTCTGGCCGGGGATAGCCAGCATGAGGTCGGCCGAGATATTATCAAACCCAGCGTTATAAGCGGACAGAACGGCGGTTCGCGCCTCCTCTGCGGCGTGTATCCGCCCAAGGGCCGCAAGCTCGCCGTCCACGCCGCTCTGAACTCCGACAGAAATACGGTTGTATCCCGTTTTCCTCAGGGATTTAAGCATATCGGCGCCGACTGTTCCGGGGTTCGCCTCAAGAGTTATCTCGCAGTCGGGCGAGAGCGAGAAGAGCCTTGCGGCCCCCTCCAGCAAACAGGCGAGACGGTAAGCTCCCAGCAGGGACGGCGTGCCCCCGCCAAGGTAAAGGGAAGAAAAACGCTTAAGCTCGCCCTTTTCGGCAACGCGCTTCATGGCGCGCAAAAGGGCGCCGGCATAAGCTTGCGCGCCCTCTTCGGTAAACGGCAGGGAATAAAAATCACAGTAGGGGCATTTTCTCGCACAGAAGGGTATGTGCAGGTAAAGCCCTGCGGAATCGGCCGTCATCCCGCTAATCGTCCAATTTGAGAACGGCCGTGAAGGCCTCCTGCGGAACCTCCACTGTGCCGAGCTGGCGCATTTTCTTTTTGCCTTCCTTCTGCTTTTCGAGCAGCTTCTTCTTGCGGGTGATATCGCCGCCGTAGCACTTTGCGAGAACGTCCTTTCGCATGGCCTTTACGGTTTCGCGGGCTATTACCTTGCCGCCTATGGCAGCCTGAATCGGCACCTCGAACATCTGGCGGGGAATGTGCTCCTTTAGCCTTTCGGCCAGCTTTCGGCCCCTTGCGTAGGCGTTGTCGGCGTGAACTATAAAAGAAAGGGCGTCGACCGTTTCGCCGTTTAGGAGTACGTCCAGCTTCACCAGCCGGGAGTCGCGGTATTCGCTCAGCTCGTAGTCAAAGGAGGCGTAGCCCTTAGTCCTGCTCTTTAGCGCGTCGAAAAAGTCGTATATAATCTCGCCCAGCGGGAGCAGGTACCGAACCTCGACCCGGTCGGCGTCCAGATATTTGGTGTCGGTATAGATTCCGCGGCGCTGCTGGCAAAGCTCCATAATGGCCCCTATATACTCGGCGGGGGTAAGAATAGCGGCGGCGACAAAGGGCTCCTGAGCCTTTTGGATTGTAGCTGGGTCGGGGTAGTTGGTGGGGTTGTCGATATCCACCGTTTTGCCGTTTGTCAGTGTTATCTTGTAGATGACGCTTGGCGCGGTGGTAATAAGATCAAGGGAGAATTCCCGCTCGAGCCGCTCAAGAATTATCTCGAGGTGCAAAAGCCCCAGAAAACCGCAACGAAAACCAAAGCCCAGCGCAACGGAGGTTTCAGGCTCAAAGCCTAAGGAAGCGTCGTTGAGCCTGAGCTTTTCGAGCGCGTCCCTGAGATCGGGGTATTTTGCGCCGTCCTGCGGGTAAATTCCGCAGTAGACCATGGGCATAGCCTTGCGGTAGCCCGGCAGCGCTTCTTTTGCGGGGCTTTCCACTCCGGTAACGGTGTCGCCGACCTGGGTGTCGGCTACGTTTTTTATGCTGGCGGTAAAGTAGCCTACCTCCCCCGCGCGCAAAAGCTCTCGGGGAAAAAGGCTGGTAGCGCCCATTGTTCCCGCTTCCACCACGCCGAATTCCGCGCCGGTGCCCATCATGCGTATTTCCATGCCCTTGCGCAGGGTGCCCTCCATCACGCGAACATACACTATTACGCCCTTATAGCTATCGTAAAAGCTATCGAATATAAGGGCCTTGAGAGGCGCGTTTTCATCGCCTAAGGGGTAAGGGATGCCCTCGACGATCCGCTCCATAATCGCCTCTATATTTACGCCGTTTTTAGCCGAGATCCTGGGCGCGTCGAGGCAGGGTATGCCTATAATATCCTCTACCTCTCTGGCGACCCTTTCGGGATCGGCGGCGGGAAGATCTATCTTGTTTATAACGGGAACGATCTCAAGATCGTTTTCAACCGCAAGATAGGTGTTGGCCAGGGTCTGCGCCTCCACCCCTTGGGACGCGTCAACCACCAGCACCGCCCCCTCGCAGGCGGCAAGGCTGCGGGAAACCTCGTAGTTAAAGTCGACGTGTCCGGGGGTGTCGATCAGGTTAAAAACATAAAGCTTGCCGTCCTTAGCCTCGTACTCCAGCCTTACCGCCCGAGCCTTTATGGTGATGCCCCGCTCTTTTTCGATATCCATATTATCAAGAAGCTGGTCGGACATATCCCGCTCCGAAACGGCGGAGGTAAGCTCCAAAATCCGGTCGGCCAGGGTGGACTTGCCGTGATCGATATGAGCAATAATACAAAAATTACGGATAAGCTCGTTATAAGCCATATAGTAAACCCCTTGCAGTTGCGGCTTTTACATACCCATCTTAAGCTTTCCCGACACGTAGCGGGAGATTGCGTTTTCGTTTACGGTTACCGGAAGCTCCGCGGCCCAGGCGTCGAGCTTAGGCAGGTAATCGCTCTCGTAGCGCAGGTCGATAAGAAGTCCCAGCCGGTGCGCCTCGAGATCCTCCGGCTTCTCCATCAGATCAAGGCGGCGAATCAGTATAAAGGAGGTATCGTTCTCGATCAGGCTGCTTTTTCCGGGTTCAAGGGCGGCAAGACCGTCCACAACCTCCTGGCCGTAGGCCGAATAATCGTCGTTGAGTACGATAAAGTCCAGTGAGCCGGTTTCTTTTATCTCGGCAGTTCCGTCCGCCGAATTGTATTTATCGTATTCCAGGGTCAGCTCCTCTATGGCCTCGCCGGCCTGCATACGTCCGTAGAGGCTGTCGGCCAGCGCCTTGAGCTCCGCCTCCATTGCGACAAGGGCCGTTTCGTTTTGCTCGGCGATAAGATCGACCGCCGCCTGAGCGTCCTCGTCGAGCTCTCCCTCGCCGGGGTTAAGGATCTGCGGCATATCGTCTTCGGTCGGTTTAGCCATTACAATCTGCTGTCCGCGAACAAAGTTATCCTTAAAGTAAGCCAATATCTCATCCTCGGGCACCTCGAGCTCCCCGCCCTTGCCGTAAAGGGCTTCAAAGTGAAGCGCCAGGGTGTCGGAGTACTGATAGGCCAGAGCGAGTGAGCTCTCGGATACGCCCATCCCTGTAAAATACTTCTCGCCGGAAATAGGGTTGCCGGTGGCGTCGTAGGAGTACGCTGCCGAGGCAAAGGCCTGACGGGCCGTGTTTTTATACAGGGCGAGCTGCTCTTCGGTCAGGGACTTGCCCAGCTCCTCAAGCTTTACCTGCGCCGTCATAAAACGCCTTGCCAGAGTGTCGGAATTTTTGTCTACCCACTGCGAGACCGGCACGTCCTCAACCTGCTGCGCCAGGATCTCGTCATATTCCATATCGTAGACCGATTTTGCTTCCTCCGGCGCGGCGGACGCTTCCGCGTCTGTAGGGGTGGCCGACAGGGTTGCGAGGTATTCGTCCATCTCCTCCTGATAAAGTGCGCTGAAGGCTTCGCTAAAGGACTGCATCTGTAAATAGATATAAAGTCCCGCAGGTATGGTCCGCCCCCCCGAGTAGGAATAGACCCAGGAGGTATCGGACTGGCATCCCGCAAGGGGGAGTAATACGGCGAGTAGTACCGCCAGCAGCTTTGTCAAACGCTTCATATGACATATCCTTTCATGTGGGGTCTTATGGAACGGCGGGGATTTTTTATGCCTGTACCATTATACAGTCTCGGGAAGGGATTGTCCAGCCCGGATGATTTGCATTCAGGGCGAACGCATGAAACACCCCGTTAAAATTGAGCAAAGAGCACATCAGCAACGAAATCAGCGTCATACTCACATTTGCGGCGTTTTCTAGCGAAGGACATTTGAGCAGGATAGG
>JAITVF010000047.1 GCA_031285945.1 Oscillospiraceae bacterium | reverse complement strand
TCCTTTATACTGCTTGCGCTGGTGTGGCTCCCCTCGGGCAGGCTGCCCGCCTTCGTGGCCTTTTTGATGGTTCTTCCCCTTACCTTTTCCAACCTGACGCAGGGAATCGCCGCACTTGACCGGAAGCTTCTTGAAATGGCGGGGCTCTTCCGCTTTTCGGGCCCGCGTACCTTCCGGCTTATCCTGCTGCCCGGGCTTATGCCTCATATTACCTCCGCCTGCGCGGCGGGCCTTGGCTTCGCGTGGAAATCGGTAATAGCGGCCGAAGTTATCTGCCACCCGTCCCTTTCCATCGGAGGTGAAATTCAAAACGCGCGCGTCTATCTTGAGATGACCGATCTCTTTGCCCTGACCGCCGCCGTCATATTTATGAGCGTTATAATAGAACGGGGAGCGGTCTTGCTTCTGCGGCGCCTTGAAAAGCGTATGCTCGCCATCTCTACTCAAAAAGGAGGCGGCAATGTATGATCGCGCTAAAGGACGTAAGCTTCCGCTTCGGCTCTCTTACGATCCTGGATCGATTTTCCCTTGAGCTTAAGGGTGGCGGAGTGACGGCCCTGATGGGGCCGTCGGGCTGCGGAAAGACAACCCTTCTGCGCCTAATCGCGGGCCTCGAAAGGCCTGTGAGCGGCAGTTTGAGGGCCGAGGGAAAAATCTCGATGGTCTTTCAGGAGGACAGGCTAATACCTCTTTTGAGCGCCAGGGGGAATATACTCTCGGCAATGCCAAAGGGTCCAAAAAGCGAGCGGCGGGCCGACGAGCTGCTTAACTCACTCGAGCTTTTGAGCGCGGGGAATAAGCTGCCCGATCAGCTCAGCGGCGGAATGAGGCGCAGGGTCGCTCTCGCCCGGGCTCTGGCCTTCGGCGGGGATATTCTTTTGCTCGACGAGCCCTTCAAGGGGCTCGACGGCAAAACCAGAGAAGAAGTCGCTCGTTTTCTATTTCGGGAGCTTTTGCCGGGCACTACAGTTTTGCTTGTTACCCATGACGACGCCGAGGCTCACGCTTACGCTTCGCGGGTTCTTTTGCTTGGGGGACCTCCGCTAAATGAGATAACTGTAAAGTAACTGTGAATTTGGCTCTGCGGTTCTTGACAAACTTCCATTTTTAGGATACAATGATTTTGATATCTGGCACTCGCTCTAATTGAGTGCCAAGACATTTTGGGAGGGAAGCTCAATGGCAAAAAAGAAGTTTAAGGCCGAATCAAAGCGGCTGCTGGATTTGATGATAAACTCTATCTACACTCACCGGGAGATTTTTCTTAGGGAAATCATCTCAAACGCCAGCGACGCGGTGGATAAGCTCTGCTACCGCGCGCTGACCGATCAGAGCGTCGGGATGGGCCGCTCCGACTTTGCGGTTACAATAACCCGCGACCCCGAAAACCGCCTGCTGACCGTTTCGGACAACGGCGTGGGAATGACGGAGGCGGAGCTCGAGGAAAACCTTGGCGTAATAGCTAAAAGCGGCTCCCTGGATTTTAAGAAAAACATACCCGAGAGCGACGTCAAAGAGGGCGAGGCCCTGCCCGTAGATATCATCGGGCAGTTCGGCGTGGGCTTTTACTCCGCCTTTATGGTCAGCGACAAAGTCACCGTAGTTACAAAGGCCTACGGCGCCCAGAAGGCCTATAAATGGGAGTCTGAGGGGGCCGACGGCTATACCGTTACCGAGTGCGAAAAGGAAACGGTCGGCACCGACGTTGTCATGCATATTAAGCCTGACGCGGAGGAGGAGGACTACTCCCGCTTTCTCGACGAATATACAATAGTGAATCTAGTTAAGAAATACTCCGACTACATCCGCTATCCTATCAAAATGGACCGGGAGCGCAGCGTACGCAAAGAGGAGAGCCCCGACGATAAGCCCGAATACGAAAAGATAACCGAGATCGAGACCCTCAACAGCATGGTGCCCATCTGGCAGCGCTCAAAGAGCGAGCTGACCGAGGAGGATCTCAACGGCTTTTACAGGGATAAATTCGACGACTTTGAGCCGCCTGTAAGGGCTATTCACGTAGACGCCGAGGGCGCCGTCAGCTACCGGGCGCTTCTCTACATCCCCGCCAAGGCTTCCTACGATTATTACACCAAGGAATATAAGAAGGGCCTCCAGCTTTATTCAAGCGGCGTTCTTATTATGGAGAGGTGCGAGGATCTTGTACCCGAGCACTTCCGCTTTGTGAGGGGTGTGGCCGATTCCCCCGACCTTTCCCTCAACATATCCCGCGAGATGCTGCAGCACGACCGCCAGCTGCGGGTAATCGCCTCCAATATCGAGCGAAAAATCAGAAACGAGCTCCTAAAGCTCCAGAAGGACGACCGCGAAGGCTACGAAAAGTTTTTCGCCCAATTCGGCGCGCAGCTCAAATACGGCGTCCCCGGCGACTATGGCGCTAATAAAGATACCCTGAAGGATCTTCTTATCTTCTCCTCCTCCGATTCCGACAAAATGACCACTCTCGCCGAATACCGCGCCCGGATGAAGGAAGACCAGAAGGATATCTACTACGCGACCGGCGACAGCGTCGCCCTGATAAAAGCCCTCCCCCAGGCTGAGCGGCTGCTGGAAAAGGGCTACGAGATCCTCTACTTTACCCATGAGGTAGACGAATTTGTGGCTAATACCCTGCGCGAATACGACGAGAAGCCCTTTAAATCCGTCAACCGCGACGAGCTGGGCCTCGACAGCGAGGAAGAAAAGGAGGCCGCAAAAAAGCAGGAGGAGGAGAGCCGCCCGCTGCTCGATTTTGTAAAGGAAACCCTTGGCGAGCGGGTTCGGGAGGTTAAAATTTCCCGCAAGCTGCGCAGCCGTCCCGTTTGCCTCAGCGCCGGCGAGGCCCTCTCCTTTGAGATGGAAAAGTACCTTAGCGCGGTTCAGCCCGATATGGGAGCCAAGGCCGACAGAATCCTTGAGCTCAACGCGGAGCACCCCGTCTTTGAAAAGCTCGGAAAGCTCAGAGAATCCGATCCGGAAAAGGCGGGCCGATACGCGAAAATCCTCTACCACCAGGCCGAGCTTATGGCCGGCCTTGCGGTGGAGGAACCGGGAGAATACTCGGAGCTGATATTCTCGCTGATGTAAGCATTAAGTGGGACTGGTAAAACGGAGTAGCAAAAAACAGGACGCAGACACAAAATGCGTCCTGTTTTTTGCGCCCGGACACAGATGGGGGGGCGCGGCCAATGAGCATAAAATCCGATTTGCAGACCGGGCGTAATAATCTTAAAAAATTTCATTACCGGGAAAAAGCGCCGCCCTCCGGCT
>JAITVF010000058.1 GCA_031285945.1 Oscillospiraceae bacterium | reverse complement strand
CATAACGGGGCGGTCTTGAAAACCGTTAGGCGCGAGAGCGTCACAAGGGTTCGAATCCCTTTCCCTCCGCCAGACGTCAAAGTTCGGATTTCCGGTGTTTTCCCCATATTCGGAGAAGTACCCAAGAGGCTATAAGGGGCTCCCCTGCTAAGGGAGTAGGCCGCCTAAAACGGTGCAGGGGTTCGAATCCCCTCTTCTCCGCCATTTTGTTACAGACCCGAACTCGCGCCCCTTGGTGATGGGTTCGGGTTTGTTCGTTTCATGCAGCATCCGCAATGCTTTATACTCTTGATATATAATACATAGTCAGCCATAAATGTCTTGAATTTTTTGCAAAATCACGGGCCATATATATTATGCGCTTTTTATGTATTATATATCAAGCGTATAAAGCATTGCGGATGCGGTGCCTTGGGTGAGATTTTTGTTCTGGAAAAATGAAAAAGGAGAGACTTATGCACTGCATTAGACAGATTACAGACGATTTGACTTGGGTTGGCGCGAACGACAGGCGCCTTGCGATGTTTGAGGGCGTATACTCCGTTCCGGGCGGTGTGTCCTATAACTCCTATCTGCTCAAAGACGATAAAACGGTTCTGTTTGATACCGTAGACAAGGCCGTTCGCGAGCGTTTTTTAGAAAATGTACGTGAGGCGCTTGGCGCAAGACCGTTGGACTACCTTGTGGTGCAGCACATGGAGCCGGATCATTCTGCCGCCATTATTGAGATGATGAGCCTTTATCCGGATATGCAAATAATTTGCAACGCTAAAACCTTGGCTTTTATCAGGCAATTCCATGAGTTCTTCGAAGAATCCCGCGTCGTTGTCGTCAAGGAAAACGACACACTTGATACTGGTAGGCACCGGCTTCGTTTTATAATGGCCCCTATGGTTCACTGGCCTGAAGTAATGGTAACATATGACGATGCTGATAAAATTCTCTTTTCTGCCGACGCCTTTGGCTGTTTCGGCGCGCTGAATGGCGCTCTGTTTGCCGATGAAGTGAATTTCGCTAATGATTATATGAATGAGGCGAGGCGCTATTACGCGAATATCGTAGGCAAATACGGCGCACAGGTGCAGGCGCTGATGAATAAGGCGTCCGCCGTACAAATTGACATGATATGCCCCCTCCACGGCTTTGTATGGCGCAGGAGTATTAGCGATATTGTTTCAAAATATGCCGCGTGGAGCTGTTATGAGCCGGAAGAGCAAGGCGTTATGATTGCCTATGCCTCGGTGTACGGGCATACGGAAAACACAGCGGAGCTTCTTGCCTGTAAGCTGCGCGAGAGTGGAATTAAGGCTGTAATGTTTGATGTTTCCGTCACACCGGCGTCGGAAATTGTGTCGGCGGCCTTCAAATGGAGCCATCTGGTGTTTGCCTCTACAACCTATAACGCTGGAATTTTCGTCACCATGGAGGCTCTAATTTTTGACCTCGTCGCCCATAATATACAAAACCGTACCGTTGGCATTATCGAAAACGGTTCCTGGGCCCCCACCAGCGGAAGACTGATCCGTGAGCAGCTGGAAAAGTGCAAGAATATCCGTTTCCTGACGAATACCGTTAGCATAAAATCCAGCCTTAAGCAAGGACAGTATGCTGAAATCAACGGCATGGCTAATGAAATTATTTCCACTTTTTCAGGCCTGCGCCCCAACGCAAAAAATACCGTTCCTCAGCCATCGGGTTCAATAGCGCGCGAAGCGATGTTCAAGCTGTCCTATGGCTTATTTGTTCTGACGGCAAGGGAAAACAATAAAGACAATGGCTGCATCGTCAACACGGTTACCCAGATCACCGAATCGCCGCGTAGAATCTCGATTGCGGTTAACAAAACAAATTACACACACGATATGATCTTGAATACGGGCGAATTTAACGTTTCTATTCTGACCGAGCGCGCCCGGTTCGGCATGTTTGAGCGGTTCGGGTTCCACAGCGGGCGGGATACTGATAAATTCGCCGGGGTTCAGGATGAGGCGCGTGCGGCCAACGGTATCCGATATATACGCGAGGATGTCAACGGGGTGCTCTGCGCAAAGGTATCGCAATCGCTCGACTATGATACGCACACGGTGTTTATCGCGGATATAACGGAAGCGTTTGTGCTTTCAGACGAGCCCAGCGCAACGTACCGGTATTATTTTGAGCATATCAAGCCTAAACCACAACCGCCGGCAGCCAGTAAAAAAGGGTTCGTCTGCAAAATATGCGGTTATGTCTACGAGGGCGATTCCTTGCCGTCAGGGTTTATTTGCCCTCTTTGCAAGCATGGCGCTCAGGATTTCGAGCCCGTCTGAAAATGAGCGCTTCGCGCTAAGCCGGGCAATAAAAAGCCCTAAAAACGCAATTAAGCTCAAGATTAGGCAGTGTATTTTTAAGCTTTGCTAAATTTTGCTGAGCAAAAAGTTCTTGACAATATAAAAATATCGTGCTATTTTATTTCAAAAGGCTATGACGGAGAGAAAGATATCCTCACTCAGCATGTTCGGCGGAAGCGCCGGCGTTTAAGAGATCCTGCGGTTGGTGCAAGCAGGTGCTGACGGATATGTAAATACACTCCCGAGCTGACGCTCTGAAAATTGGTTCTTGAGTAGGAGCGTACGGAAGCCCGCCGTAATAAGGGCAGGGATTGTTAGATCCCGTTAAGAGGCGGTTAATTATTAGCCGCAATCAGGGTGGTACCGCGGGAATTTATTCTCGTCCCTGAGCAAGTCTCCACTTGCTCAGGGACGATTTTTTTATTTGAGCAAGAATATTTTACAGGAGGAACAAAAACCTATGTCTAATGTAACATTCTTGTCAGGGGAGAAAATCCCGTTGGAAATGCACAAGGTGCGCATGGTGCAGAAAATCAGCCTGCCGCCCGTGGAGCAGCGCGCGAGTAGTATGGAAGAAGCCGGATATAACACCTTTCTGCTCAAAAACCGCGATGTGTTTCTGGATATGCTCTCGGACAGCGGCGTAAACGCCATGAGCGAGAACCAATATGCCGCCATGCTGCAGGCCGACGACAGCTATGCCGGGTCGGAGACTTTTTACCGCCTGGAGAAGGTTCTTCAGGATATATTCGGCATGAAGTACTTTTTGCCGGCGCACCAGGGACGCGCGTGCGAGAATATTATCGCCAAGACGCTGGTTGCGCCCGGGTCGGTAGCGCTGATGAATTATCACTTTACGACGACCAAAGCGCATATTACCCTGATGGGCGGCGCTGTTGAGGAAATTATAGGTGATGAAGGTTTCAAAATACAGAGTACGGCGCCTTTCAAGGGCGATATCGACATCGACAAGCTGAACGAGGCGATCAAGCGTATCGGGAAAGAGAAGATCAGCTTCGTCCGCGTCGAGGCGGGCACCAATCTCGTGGGCGGGCAGCCGGTGTCCATGCGCAACATACGCGAGGTTTCGCATATTTGCCGCAAAGAGGGATTGAAGCTAGTTTTTGACGCGAGCCTTTTGGCCGACAACCTGTACTTCATCAAAACGCGGGAGGCGGAGTTTAAGGATGTTGAGATCATCAACATCACCCGCGAAATCGCCTCGCTCTCGGACATCGTCTACTTCTCGGCTCGCAAGCTTGGCGCGGCGCGCGGCGGAGCCATCCTTACGTCCGACGACGGGCTGCATGTCAAAATGCGGGAATTGGTACCGCTCTTTGAAGGATTCCTGACCTATGGCGGTATGTCTGTGCGCGAAATGGAAGCTATGGCCGTTGGCCTGCGGGAGACGATGGATATGGACGTCGTCAGCCAGACGCCAATTTTTATAGAGGCATTGTGCAACGAGCTGCTTGCAAAAGGAATCCCGGTAGTCACACCTCCCGGCGGGCTTGGCTGTCATATAGACGCCTGGAAGTTTTGCGAGCATATCCCGCAGACCGAGTACCCGTCAGGCGCGCTTGCCGCGGCAATCTATATCGCAAGCGGCGTGCGCGGGATGGAGCGCGGAACATTAAGTGAACAGCGGGGCGAGGACGGCATAGAGCACCTTGCCGAGATGGAGCTTGTGCGTCTGGCGGTGCCTAAGCGCGTGTTTACCTTGTCGCAGATAAAATATGTAGCCGACCGTCTGACATGGTTGTTTGCCCATCGTCATTTAATCGGCGGGTTGGAGTTTGTGGAAGAACCCAAAGTGCTTCGTTTCTTCTTCGGCCGCCTGAAGCCTATTGGAAACTGGCCGGAACAGTTGGTTCGTCAATTCCGCAAGGATTTCGGCGAAAGCTTATAACGCATCATCCGTACCGCATGGGTATACGGCAATGCCGTTTTTACCCATGCGGTCGTAACTGTCAGGCGACATTGCGCGGGTATTGCGCGGCAGATAGGAGCTGATGGAGAGTGGCGTGGAATAAAAGCCTTGAAAGCTACGCCGGTTACTCCGATCGGCATATGACTCTAAGGACGAGCCTTTAAGTATGGATAAAAATGCTCTCTACGTAACCGTGCTAACCAGAGAGACGCTCACGGAAGAGGAATATCTTAGTCTGCTGGCCGGTTCGTCCGATGAATGCCGCAGACGGGCGCAAGGCCTTTGCGCGCGAACCGACGCCGAAAACGCTCTGCTGGCCGAAGGGCTGGCCAAAGACATGCTGCTGCGGCACGCGGGGCTGGATATGGGGCGGCGTTCCTTTGCGCGCAATGCGTATGGTAAACCGTATCTTCCCGAACACGCCGGCTTACACTTCAATATTTCCCACTCGGGAACCTTCGTTGCCTGTGCTGTGGCGGCTCGCCCCGTGGGTATCGATATCCAGACAGTGAGGGGGATAGAGCGCGATCTCAGGGTAGCAAGGCGCTTTTTTGCGGCGCAGGAGTATACCTATATTATAAGCGGCGATCTTGCCGGCCGGGCGCGGCGCTTCTCTCTGATTTGGGCGATGAAAGAGAGCTATGTAAAGCGCGAGGGCAGGGGGCTGCGTATCCCGCTTGATTCCTTTAACGTTCTTGCGCTTGCGGGTGATCAATCGCCGCTCTTTCACGAGATCGCGATTGGAAACGAGGCGGTCTGTCAGGTCTGCTGCGAGCTGCCGGCCGTGACCGCCATAGCGCTGCAGCCCGCGGCTCGAATATTACTTTGAAGTATGCGCTCAGGGCTTGTTTTACAAGCGTTTCTGTTCGCGCTTTTGCCTGAAATCATCGTAAAATAACTCTGTAGCCCCAACGAGTGTTTTTATTAAGCGACTTGCTTTTAAAAACATATCGTGTATAATGTAAAATAACATTGGCGGTAAATCGGGGGTTTTCTGAGCGCGCGCCGCGCAAAAAAGAAATTGCATTTTCGTCACCCAAAGGGAGGACTAAACATGACCGCAAAAAAGCTGTTGCCCGTACTTCTTGCCCTTTTTATCTCGCTGGCGGGGGTAAGCTGCGCGCCGTCCGCAACGCCCTCTGAATCGGTTGCGTCCCCTGCGGCTCCGCAGGCCTCCGCGGCCGATACGGTTAAATTTGTCGATTCCACAGGCCGCGAGGTGGATATAGCCGCCAACATAGAGCGAATCGCTCCCTCGGGGCCGCTCGCGCAGATCGTCCTATACACCCTCTGCCCCGAAAAGCTGGTCGGCTTCGCAGACGAAATCTCCGAAAGCCAGTATGAATATATCGACAAAAAATACGCCGAGCTGCCGGTATTCGGCAACTTCTACGCCGAAACCTTTAACCTTGAGGCTGTTATGGCGGCCGACCCGCAGGTCATAATCGACATTGGAGAGATCAAGGAGACAGCCTCGGAGGACATGGCCGGTGTGCAGGAGCGAACAGGCGTACCCGCCATCTTTATAGAGATGGAAATGGATACGATGATTAGCGCCTATGAGACGCTTGGCAAGATAACCGGCTCGCAAGCGCAGGCCGCAAAGCTTATAGAGTATATTGACGAAACGCAGACTCAGACTCAAAAAAAGGTAGCCGCCATTCCCGAGGAAGAGCGTATCAGCGTTTACTACGGGCAGGACGTCGGCGGCCTTACCGCCGTGGTTAAGGGTACCGTTAACGCCGACGTCATAGACATTGCCGGCGGACTTAACGTATCCGAGATCGAGAAATCGATTCGCGGCGGCAATACCGAGGTTTCTATGGAGCAGCTTATGCTCTGGAACCCCGACCTTATCCTCTTCGCGCCGGGCAGCGTCTACGATTCCGTCGCCTCAAGGCCCGAGTGGGCGGAGATTGACGCCGTTAAAAACAGGAACTTCTTCGAGGTGCCCGAGGGTCCTTACAACTGGATGGGCCGCCCCCCCTCCGTCAACCGCGTTCTCGGGATAAAATGGCTTTCGAACCTTCTTTACCCCGAAATCTTCGACTATGACATGGCGGCGGAGGTAAGGGAATTCTATAGGCTCTTCTACCACTGCGACGTAACCGACGAACAGGTCGCCGCGCTTCTTGCAAAATCCGCCCGCCAAGCCTGAGCCGTGCGGGAGATCTAGGGCTTGTTTGATAAATGTTCCAGTTCGTGCTTTTGCCTAAAATTTTGACGGATTTTGTGTGA
>JAITVF010000075.1 GCA_031285945.1 Oscillospiraceae bacterium | reverse complement strand
TATTCCCCTACTCCGAAATTCCCAAGTGCACTTTTAACCAGCGGGTAAACCCCATCGACCCCCCCGAGGAAATCTGGATTACCGACACCACCTTCCGCGACGGGCAGCAGAGCAGAGCCCCCTACACGCCGGAGCAGATCGTAACCCTTTATAAGATGCTCCACCGCCTGGGCGGGCCCAAGGGGAAAATACGCCAGTCTGAATTCTTTTTGTACGGCGACCGCGATAAGGAAGCGCTGCGCAAATGCCAGGAGCTGGGCTATGCTTTCCCCCAGATTACCGGCTGGATAAGGGCCACAAAAAAAGACTTTGAGCTCGCCAAAGGCATGGGCCTTGATGAATGCGGAATACTTGTAAGCTGCTCTGATTACCATATATACAAAAAGCTCCGCAAGACCCGCCGGGAGGCTATGGAGGGTTATCTGGCGGTTGTTAAGGAAGCCCTCGCGGTTGGAATACGCCCCCGCTGCCACTTTGAGGACGCTACCCGCGCCGATTTCTACGGCTTTGTGGTTCCCTTCGCCTTTGCTCTCAACGAGCTTTCGAAAGAAAGCGGAATCCCGATAAAAATTCGCGTTTGCGACACTATGGGCTATGGCATTCCTTTTTCGGGCGCATCCCTTCCCCGCTCTATAGCCGGCATAATCTATGGCCTGCGCAACTACGCGGGCTACGAGCCCGAGCAGCTCGAGTGGCACGGCCACAACGACTTTTATAAGGCTGTGGTCAATTCCACAACGGCATGGCTCTACGGCGCGGCCAGCGTAAACTGCGCGCTGCTGGGCATTGGCGAGCGAACGGGCAACACCCCGCTCGAGGCTATGGTAATAGAGTACGCTCAGCTGCGCGGCACTCTCGACGGGATGGACACCACCGTAATCAGGGAAATCGCCGATTACTACGAGCGCGAGCTCGGCTACGCTGTTCCTGAAAAAACTCCCTACATCGGCAGCGATTTCAACGTGACACAGGCGGGAATTCATGCCGACGGCATCTTAAAGGATGAGGAGATCTACAATATTTTTGATACCACAAAGCTGCTCAACAGCCCGCCCGGAGTCGCCATTACCGCTACCTCGGGCGCGGCGGGAGTCGCCATGTGGATGAGCGCAAATCTCTTCCCCGGCGAAAAGCTCCAAAAGGACGACCCGCGGGTCACTAAGCTCAGGGAATGGGTGGACGGGGAATACGAAGCCGGCCGTATCACCACCATCGGTTCCTCCGAGATGAAAGCCGCCGCGAGAAAATTAAACATAGTGTAATATAATATCTGTGGCAGGAAAGAGATAATTGCTTTTTCCTGCCACATGGAATATATTTAATTGAAAAAATGTAGAATATTTACATATTGTACATTTAAGAGGGTTATACTAAAGGCGGAACACGATTCTATTATTATCGAAAGGAAGGACATCCTGACATGTTCAAAGTATCTAAATTCCTGACCGGCGTTCTTGCCATAGTGCTGGTGTTGGGTATGCAGACGACGGTATTCGCCGCCACACAGAGCAGCTCTGAACCGGCGGCTGCTTCCTCTACCGCCCAAATCATTGCCGATACCACGTCATCTACGGCCTCTTCGGCGTCTACGGCTTCTACGGCCTCTTCGGCGTCTACGGCTTCTTCGGCATCTACGGCTTCTTCGGCATCTACGACCTCCGCGCCCGCGCCATCATCGGCTCCGGCGGACGTCACCTCCGAGTCCGACGACGATAACCCCGACACCGGCGTCGATAACACACTGCTGCGGGTCAGCGGCGTACTGCTTGTTCTCGCGGTCGCGGGGGTAGTCATAACCACCCGTGCCGGCAAGCGTTCGGGCAACTGATCCATTTACCTCAACAGCTAACAACAGGGCCTCCCGTCCGACGGGGGGCCCTGCGGTTTTTTCAAGTTAATCTTATGTTATAATAATCAAAATGCGCTTATTATAAATATTTAGATGGCCCGCCTTCGGCGATGGCCAATTATAACACAGCCGCTTCGCGTCTATGTTATAACAGCACTATGGTTATCCCCTGATTGGCCGCCGTGTAATCGCGGTCGCGCGAGAGGGCGGGGCAGCCCTCCACTGCGGCGCGGGCATTGGAGTAAAATGGCGAAAACTCCTCACCCGGTACATATGCCTTTATTTTACCCGCCTTTTTTTGAGCCGCCAGCGCGGCGTGAGCGTCGCGCCTGATCGCCCCTCCCTTTCCGGACGAGCCGTACCCGTGAATCAGCTTTACCGCCTTGCAGCCCTTCTGCCGCCCCGCCCGCAGGGCCTGATCCAGCATGATTCTTGCCTGCGCGACGCTCGGCATTTTTTCTTCGAGATTAACCAGATAAACGTCCATCCTCTTCCTCCGCCGCCGCAGCTATAATGCTCCCGCAAACGAAAAAAGGAACCGGTAGAACTGTAATTCTACTAATTCCTGATTTCTATTTTTCTAACGGCCATTTGGCAGGGGTAGCAGGACTTGAACCCGCGGCACGCGGTTTTGGAGACCGCTGCTCTACCAGCTGAGCTATACCCCTGTGCGCTATATCGGGCCCCTTGCGTTTTGGCCTGTGTCATAGTATAACAAGCCGGTTTCGCGTTGTCAAGTAACAGGTAAAATTTAAGCGCTTTGCGCTGTAAGGCTTAATAGCTTTACATGAATTAACGCCTAAATATTTGCCTTAATTTTAAATTTGTCGGTTGCCGCGGGACGACTTAGCGGTTATAATGGTCGTATCAATTATATAGCTGAATGGAGGTTATATTTATGGCAACAGTAAAACCCTTTCGGGCCGTGCGCCCAGCCCGGGATTATGCCGAGCGGGTGGCGGCGCTTCCCTACGACGTTATGGGCAGCGACGAGGCGCGCGAAATGGTCAAAGGCAACCCCTGTTCCTTTTTACATGTGGACAAGGCGGAAATAGATCTTGACCCCTCCGTTGATCTTTACGACGCAAAGGTTTACGCCAAGGCAAAGGAAAATCTCGACAGGCTCGTAGCGGACAGCGTACTTGTCGAGGATAAGGCCCCCTGCTTTTACATCTACCGCCTTACCATGGACGGCCGCGATCAGGAGGGGCTTGTAATATGCGCCTCAATAGACGATTATCTTAACGGCGCAATCAAGAAGCACGAGTTTACCCGCGCCGACAAGGAGGCGGACCGCATCCGCCACGTCGACACCTTGGACGCCAACACCGGCCCCATATTCCTGACCTGCCCCCCCAACGGGGATTTCTCCGGCCTTATGCGCGACTGGGCAGCCTCTCACAAAGCGGTATACGACTTTGTGTCGGAGGACGGTATCGGCCATAAGGTCTGGGTTATCGACGATCCCGCCGCTATTTCATCCATAGAGAAGCTTTTCGACAAGGTCCCCGGCCTTTACATAGCCGACGGCCACCACCGCTGCGCCTCCGCCGTCCGGGTGGGGGAGCGCCGCCGCGCCGCCGCCCCCGATTATACCGGCGAAGAGGAGTTCAACTTCTTCCTGGCGGTGGTCTTCCCCTCCGACCAGCTTAAGATTATGGACTATAACCGCCTTGTAAAGGATCTGAACGGCAACGATTCCGCCGGGTTCATGGATAAGCTTTCGGCAATATTCACAATCGAGCCATATCTGGGAGAGGGCCAGATGCGCCCCGGGGAAAAGCATAGCTTCGGCATGTATCTGGACGGCAAATGGTATAAGCTCACCGCAAAGCCCGAGAGCTACGACGCGGGCGACCCTGTCGGCAGGCTGGACGTCTCCATACTTCAGACTAAGGTTCTCGAGCCTATTCTGGGAATAGCCGACCCCAGAACCGACAAGCGGGTAGATTTTGTGGGGGGAATCCGCGGCCTGGCCGAGCTTGAGCGCCGCGTCGCCGACGGCTGGAGAGTGGCCTTCTCCATGTTCCCCACCACTCTTGAGGATCTTATGGATATCGCCGACGCCGGCATGATTATGCCCCCCAAGTCCACCTGGTTCGAGCCCAAGCTGCGCAGCGGCCTCTTTATTCATAAGCTCAGCTGACGGCAGTATTACCGCCCCCAAAAGCCAAGCCCCGATCTCATAAGGCTGCTTGCCGTATGAGATCGGGGCTTTTTCGCGGTTATCGCAGTTCTTTTATTCCCGCGGCCCAGTCCTCGAACTCCGCGAGGAGCCTTTGCTTTTCGGCCTCCTCCAGGAACGCGTGGCTAAGAGCGTCCAGGTTGAGGCGCCACAGGGCTTTAAGATCAATCAGCCCTGCTTCTAGGAGGCGGATGTATTCGTCGCTCAGCGCAAGATCGCTCAGCACGCTGTCGTCGGTGCTTATACTCACGGGAACTCTAAGCTCCGCAAGCCGCTTTAGGGGATAGGCCTTATGATCGGGATAAAGCCCCGCCTGGATGTTGCTGGTGGGGCAAAGATCCAGCATAATATCCCGGTCTCGCAGCATCTCGCAGAGCGCGGGGTCTTGGGCGGCTCCCGCGCCGTGCGCGATCCGCTCGGGCCCTATCGCCTCGACCGCGGCCCTCAGCCTGGGCGCGCTGTTCGGAAGCTCGCCGCAGTGCAGCGTTACATAAAGCCCCAGCTCCCTTGCCCTCTTAAAAAACGCGAGCTGGTCTTGGGCGTCGGGGCTTTTTGCCTCGGGGCCCGCGTAATCGGCCGCCGCTATCAGCCTCCCCGCCAGGGGGGCGATCTCCTCGAGCATGGCGAGGTTTTGGGCCAGGGGAAGGGTTCGCATTCCCACCGCGATGAGCCTCACCGTCTGTCCCGTCGCCCCCGTCACCAGGCGGCACTCGTCGGCCACCGTCTCCACAACCCGCGCGGGCGAAAGCCCCTTTGCGCAGTGCAGGGCGGGCGCCCAGCGGAGCTCGCAGTAGCGAACATGGTCGGCGGCCTTTTCCAGCAAGAGGCTGCGGGTTACCTCCCTGAGCCCCTCCTCGGTATGCAGAAGCCTCCCCGGCAGGTCAAAATAAGCAAGAAGCTCCGCCTGCGAGGCAAGATTCTCACTTATTACCAGCCTTTCATAAAGCTCCCGGTAGGAAAGGGGGGCGCATTCCCCGCCCATCTTACGCAAAAGACCGGCCGCTATGCCGGGGCTCAGGGCTCCGTCCAGATGCAGGTGCAGCTCCGCCTTTGGCATACGGCGGCAGATATCCTTCATCCATTTTTCCAAAGCCAACAGCCCCTTCGCGATAGTTGCCCGCTTTTTTTGGCGGAGCTACTCTTAGCTTTCCTCAGCTATAAGCCTTCGCTCCCCGTCAAAGCGGGCGGGAATCACCCTGCTGCGGGTAAAGCGTATTATATCGCGCAGCCTTCTCGCTTCGTCCTCCAGGTAAAGGATGTAGGAGACGCCTTCTCTTTTGGCCCTCCCGGTGCGGCCTATACGGTGGATGTAATAGTCGTTGGAGGGAGGAACGTCAAAGCTTATGACCGCGTCCACGTCGCTTATGTCTATCCCCCTGGCAGCCACGTCGGTGCTGACCAGGATGCGGAGGTTACCCTCCTTAAAGCTCGACATTACGCGGTTGCGCTCCGACTGGATCATGTCGCCGTTGAGGCAGCCGACGTCGAGCCCCAGCCCCATCAGGCGGCCCGCCAGCATGGCCGTGGTGTATTTGGTATTGCAAAAGACCATAACCCGGCCGTAATCCCCTTGGCCTATGATGTCGGCCGTATCGGCGATTTTGCCCCTTGTGTCGGTAAGTATGGAATACTGGGTGATCTTAGGCATAGATTCGGCGACCGGCTCTACCACTACCTCGACGGGATCCCGCTGGTAAAGCCAGCTTATATCCATTACGGGCCGGCTCATGGTGGCGCTGAACATCCCCATCTGCTTTCGGCTTTTTAAGGAGTCAAGTATCTTTACCACGTCCTTGTAAAAGCCCATATCCAGCATTTCGTCGGCCTCGTCGAGTATTACCCTCGTAACCCGCGCAAGGCTCACGTTGCGCCTCGCCACGTGATCCATCAGCCTGCCGGGTGTTGCTATGAGTATCTGCGGGCTCTTTTTAAGCTGCGAAACCTGCCTTTGAATCGGCTGCCCGCCGTAAACGCAGGCTATTCTCACCTGCGGCATAAACTTAGCAAGATCGCACAGGTCTCCCGCTATTTGCTGGGCAAGCTCCCTGGTCGGCGCGAGCACAAGGCTCTGAACCGCGTTTTCCCCCATATCGATCCCCAGCAAAAGGGGAATGCCAAAGGCGCAGGTCTTGCCGGTGCCGGTGGGAGCCTTTGCCACCACGTCCCTTCCCTCAAGCATGGGGGAAATCGCCTTTTCCTGCACCTCGGTCATTTCGTCGAAGCCAAGCTCCTCTACCGCCCGCCGTATTTCCTCCGGGAGCTCCATTTCAATGTATCGCATCTGATCTTTAAATTCTCCAATCCCCAATACCGCTTTTGATAAACGGCACAGTTTTATATACTCCGGCTCTTGTTTTCAGCTGCTTTACAGTATAGCATTATTTATCCCAGAGCGCCATAGCCACGTAATGTCGATTATGGTTGTAACCTGACTGATTCGACTGTATAATAGAAAATAGCAGACATTATTTTTATACGGCAACGGGGGGCGCTTGCATGTACGCTCGGGCGGCGGGGTTCGGACTAAGCGGGATAGAGCCCTATATAGTCTCGGTAGAGGTGGATTCCCGGCGCGCGGTGCCGGCCTTCGACATTGTGGGCCTGCCCGACGCGGCCGTAAAGGAAGCGCGCGAGCGGGTGCGCTCGGCCCTGCAGAACCTGGGGTACCCCCCCGTTATAACCAGGGTAGTCGCCAACCTTGCCCCCGCCGATACAAAAAAGCTGGGCTCGGTTTACGACCTGCCCATTCTTATGGCTTTGCTCTGCGCCTGCGGCTACGAGCGCATCGACCTTGAGGGTACGGCCCTTATAGGGGAGATAAGCCTTTCGGGCGAGATTCGCGGCGTTACCGGGGTTCTTCCCATGGTTCTGGAGGCGGGCAGGCTCGGCCTCAAGCGGGTGATCGTTCCCGCCGCCAACGCCGCCGAGGCCTCGGTCGCGGCCGACGTCGAGGTTCTCTGCGCCGCCCACGCCTCC
>JAITVF010000197.1 GCA_031285945.1 Oscillospiraceae bacterium | reverse complement strand
AGGCAATATCGAGCTGCGCTACCGCCCTACCTTCTGCTCCGCCACAAACACCTACAGCCGCGTGGAATGCCAGGTCCGGCTCTTAACCGTAGAGTTCGGGCCGATCAAATCGGTCGAGTTTATCCCCATAGCCGAAGAGAGCGGAATAATCTGTTTTGTCAACAGCCACGTGCTGCGCTCGGCCTGCGCCCTTATACGGGAGCTTTTGTCCTCGGGCTGCCGCTTTGAGTCGATGGCTGTTCAGGTTTCACCCGTTATGCTTTTGCAGCAGCGCTTTGTAGCCGATGTAGCGGAGCTTTTGCGCGAGTACAATATCCCGGAGGGAAAGCTTGCCCTCGAAATTTACGACAGCCCCGTCATGGCCCCCGTAGCCCGCAAGGTTATGGAGCGGCTTAATGACCTGGGGGTTGAGCTGATACTCGGCGGCTTCGACTTTGGCCCCAGCGGCTTTAAGAATATGATGACCATGCCCGTAGACGCCATAAAGCTGGGCAGGCATTTTATATGGCAGCTCGAGACAAATCCCCGCAGCGGCCCTGTTATAGAGGCGCTGATACAGGCCGCAGGCCGCCTCGGGATCAAGCTGATTGCCGAGGGTGTCGAAACCGAGCAGCAGAATTCCCTTTTAACCCGCTACAAATGCCCCTACCGCCAGGGCTTTTACTATTCGCCCTCGGTCGATCTGACCGAGCTGCGCCAGATATTGGAGCGCGAGGACGGGTAAAAGCCTGAATATGAACTCAGGGGCGGGCAGAATATATAATGACTTCATGGCAAGCCGGGACTGCGCGGGGATGCGGTCCCGCATTTTTTACCCTGTAGCAGTTGACAGGGGTAAAATATGGCGCTATACTGTTATGTGGCAAATTACAACAGATGCAACATATATAACGGAGCGGCGGCCACAGCAAATCTGAACAATGTGTAAATCTTGCCAGCAGGGTCATTGACAAGGCCTCAGCTCAAGTATATATTGTATTAGTACAAGTCATACAGTTATTTGTGAGGTGAAGCAGACATTGAATCAAATTGATACTAACGAAGCGACAGAAACCTTGAGCTACCGCGAGGGGGCCTCCGTTTCCCCCGCCGGGGCGGTTGAGGCAGAACCCGCCGATAAGAAGAAAGAGCAAAAGGCAAAGGAAAAAAAGTCGCGGCGGGGCCTTCGCAAAAAGCTGCCCGTGGGCAGAATCATCGCGGGAGTCATAGCCCTTGTGATCGCGTCCTTAGTTTTGCACGCGGTATTAACGCCCACGCC
This sequence comes from Oscillospiraceae bacterium, assembly GCA_031285945.1. Classification (GTDB taxonomy): domain Bacteria; phylum Bacillota; class Clostridia; order Oscillospirales; family Ruminococcaceae; genus WRAV01. Next base: position 3,582 of record JAITVF010000197.1, on the reverse strand, counting down.
GGTGCCGATAAACTATCTTTCGGCCACTCCATTAGCTTCCCCGGAGCTTCGCACCACCGTTGACGTTACGGGCAACATAGAAAGCGAGACAAAATCCCGCGTTTACTCAACCCTTTTGTACCCCATCAACGAGGTCGCGGTTGAGGAAGGCGATATCGTAGAAGAGGGCCAGCTCCTCTGCCGGCTGGACACCGACGCCCTGGAGGCGGAGATAAAGGCCAAGGAGGCGGGAATATACACAACCTCAGGCAACAACACACTTTCCCTCTCGCAGGCTCAGGAGGCTTACGACACGGCCGTGGCCTACTACGAGGACGACCGCGACGAGGGTATTCTTTCGGCCCGCAGCACGGTGGAAAACGCCGAGCGCACCCTTCGCAGCGCCCAGTTTGACGTGCGCACCGCGAATCAGAACCTGCGCGACGCCAAGGACGCCGATGAAGAGCCTAGCGATTCTGAGATGTCCAGCCTGCGCGACTCGGCCGCCAAGGCCGACCTTCAGCTCGACTCGGCCATAGCCGCTCTTGAACGGGCCGACGAGCAGCTCGAGAGAGCCGAGGAGGAAGCGCTCAGAACTCTGCAGCAGCTTGAGGAGGACGTGGAAAGGGCCAGGAACAACGCAAACCAGACCGCCGACTATATATCCTTGGATTCTTTAAGGGAAGACCTGGAAAAGTGCACGGTCCTGGCCCCCTCGGCCGGAACTGTCACCGCCGTTTACGCCGAGGAGGGGGACGCTGGCGACAAGCTTTTGTTCGTGATCGAAGATCCCGACGCGCTTATAGTGGAATCGTCGGTGGGCGAATACGACATAAACAACGTCAAGGTCGGCCAGAAGGTAGAGCTCAAATCGGACGCGACCGGCGACGAGATCTTTATGGGAGAGGTTAAATTCGTATCCTCCTCAAGCTTAAAGGACGCGGCCGGCATGACGGTTGCCGGGGCTACCGCCTCCTTCTCCCTCCAGATAAGGGTAACGGGTAAAAGCACCGGCCTCAAAATCGGCATGAACATACGCGCGAGCGTTATAACCGCCGAAAAATCTGGCGTAACCGCCGTATTCTACGATGCCGTGGGCTCCCACCCCGAGACGGGGGACCCTGTGGTATTCGTGGCCGAGCCCATAGCGCGTGAGACCGACGGCGGCGGCAAGGCCGCGGGGGAAGACGCCGCTCTTGCCACCCATACCGTCAGGATGGTTCCCGTTACGACGGGGATGGAAACCGATCTCTACTGGGAGATTGCCTCAGACCAGCTTAAAGAGGGCGACCTTATCATGGACAGCGCCGCGGATCTCACCGACGGAATGGAGGTTCATATCGCGGCGGCAGTGGGCGATATGGCCGCCCTCGGGGCAGACAGCATGGCCGGCGGCCCAGGAGGGCCGGGCGGACGCGGCGGCATGGCCGTGCGGGTAGGTGGTTAAGCGCATGAACGAAACCATCATCGAGATGACCGACGTGGTAAAAAAGTATTATCTCGGCACCCCCAACGAGCTGACCGTGCTAAAGGATGTAACCCTTAATGTTTACGACGGGGAGTTTCTTTCAATCGTGGGGGCGTCGGGCTCGGGAAAATCGACTTTGATGAACATTATAGGCGCTCTTGACCGCCCCACCGAGGGGAGCTATCTTCTTGACGGCGAGGACGTGGAGGGCATGAGCCAGAACCGGCTCTCCGACCTGCGGAACCGCCATATAGGCTTTATCTTCCAGACCTTTAACCTGATACCGAGAACGACGGCGCTGCGCAACGTGGAGCTTCCCATGCTATACGCGGGCATTCCCGGCCGTGAGCGAAAAAAAAGGGCGCGGGAGCTTATGGAGCTCGTTGAGATGGGCGACCGTGAGCACCATCAGCCCAACGAGCTTTCGGGCGGGCAGAAGCAGCGGGTAGCGATAGCCAGAGCCATGGCCAACAACCCCACAATTCTGCTGGCCGACGAACCCACCGGCGCGCTCGACACGGGAACGGGACGCCTTGTCATGGATATCTTTCACAGGCTTAACCGGGAGCAGGGCAAAACGGTCATACTCATAACCCACAACCCCGAGCTGGCCTCTGAGACCGACCGGATTCTCACCATAAGCGACGGCAGGATAGTAAACGAGAGCTTCCCCGGCAAAGAGCTCGTTCCCTCCCTCGTAAAAGGAGGGGAAGAGCGGTGAATCTTATAGAAAACGTTCAGCTTGCCCTGGCGGGGCTCTGGTCCGGCAAGATGCGGGCGCTGCTTACCATGCTCGGCATAATCATAGGCATAAGCTCGGTTATAGCCATCTTTACGGTGGGCGATTCCCTTACCCTTATGTTCACCGAGCAGATGGCCTCGTTTGGGGTAAACAGCATAGCCGCGCAGCTTCAGTATATCGGCGAATCAGATTATGTCACCATGGATGACAGCGACCTTATCTCAGTCGAGATGATAGCGGCGCTCGAGGCCCATATGGGCGGACGCCTCGCCGCCACCAGCGTTTCCGAGTCCGTCGGCCAGGGACAGGTTAGGGACGGGCGCAAATACGCCAACGCCGGCGTTACCGGCGTTTCGCCGGGCTATATGCTGGCCAACAACATTGAGCTGACTAAAGGCCGGTTTATAGTCGACCGCGACCAGGAAAAGCGGAGGAACACAGCCGTGATCTCCGACTTTATGGCCGCGAAGATATTCGGCAGCCAGGATCCCTTGGGCAAAGAGATAAAGATCTACACCGAGGCCTCAACCTGGGCCTTTACGGTGGTGGGCGTTTATAAGTACGAGCAAAACGCCATGATGATGGGCGGCTCGGCGGGGGCGGAGGAGGATACCACAACCGAAATCTATATCCCCGTTTCAACGGCCCAGCACATAACCGGCAACAGCTCGGGGGGCTACTACTGGTTCATGATGATGGCTACCCCCGGCGAGGATATTGAAGCCGTAACCGCCGAGATAGACAGCTTTATTAACGACCGGTTCTACTCAGGCAACGAGAACTGGAGCATAATGGTGGTATCCATGCAGCAGGAGATGGGGATGGTGACCTCGGTTCTCGAGGGCATATCCATAGCCATAGCCTTTATAGCGGGAATTTCCCTCCTGGTGGGCGGCATAGGGGTTATGAACATCATGCTGGTCTCGGTAACCGAGCGAACAAGGGAAATCGGCACCAGAAAGGCCCTGGGCGCCAGAAATTCCGCCATACGAATACAGTTTATAGTCGAGGCGGTTATTATCTGCACAATAGGCGGGCTTATAGGCATTGCCATAGGAATAGCGCTGGGCTCAGTCGGCTCCGGAATGCTCGAGGGGGTAATGTTCGGCACCACCGGCACCATGAAGACGGCGATACCCTACGACGCGGTGGCCCTCGCGGTGGGCGGCACAATGCTTATAGGAATCTTTTTCGGCTTCTACCCCGCCAACAAGGCCGCAAGGCTCGACCCGATAGAGGCTCTGAGGTACGAGTAACGCCAATTTGCCGTGTAATATCAGCCAGCTATAAAAAGCCGTTTTTGTTTCTTCCCTGCCATGGGGTAAGAAGCAAAAACGGCTTTTTATAATATTACTCTATCGCTTCCCCCGCCAGAGGCGGGGGAAGCGATAGA
>JAITVF010000194.1 GCA_031285945.1 Oscillospiraceae bacterium | reverse complement strand
ACCATCCTTTTTTCACCATTATGAAGGCATTTCCAGTTTGTCAATTTGCTTTTTACCCTATCATCTGATTATCATTTTGTGCACATTTACCCCGATCCTTAAGTTGTTGACATTGCTTTTTATTCGGGGGACCGGGGAAGCGGAAAACTGCCTCCGCCTCCCCGGTCCGGAATTATGACTTTACCGGCTTAGTCTAAGGTAAGCCAGCCGCTGTCGATAATCAGCTCCTGGTAGTTATCCTTGTTGATAACAACGGGGGTCAGGTAGAACCGGCTTATACCGCTGTCGGTAATCGTGCTGATCTGGTCGGCGATTTCATCCTGCTTGCCGTTCAGGTAAATTTCGGCGAGCTCCATGGTTTTTGCGGCGGTTATGCGGGCGTCCTTAAAGAGGGTTATATTCTGAGTTCCGTCAATAAGGCGCATGACCGCGTGCTTTTCAACATCCTGTCCGGTAATGTAGACCTGTCCCTCAAGGCCTACGGACGTTAAGGCCTGAACCACGCCGGCGGCTATGTTATCGTTGGCGCAAAGAAAACCCTGAATGTCATTGTTGTTTGCCGTAAGAGCGGTTTCGGCGTGAAGCATTCCCTGCTCGGGCGACCAGCCCTTGCAGAACTGCTCGGCGACTATCGTTATCTCGCCAGAATCGGTGTAGGGCTTGAGAACGTCCCTGAAGCCGTCGAGCATAAAGGGAACCAGAACGCTCTGATCGTCTCCGCCCAGGAGAACGACGTTGCCCCTGACGCCGTCGTTTACAAGCTGCGTCGCCATAGTTACGCCTATGCCGTACATGTCGTAGGAGACAACGTAGTCGTAGGGCCCGGTTTCCAAGATGCGGTCGATGCCGGCGATGAGCACTCCCTCCGCGTCGACCTCCTCAAGAACTACGCTGAGGGCGGCCGGGTCGGTGGCGGTTACGATCAGCAGGTCTATGCCCTGGGTAAGCAGAGTCTGTATGTCGCTGATCTGCTTGTTTGAGTCGCCGTTGGCGTTCATTGCGTGAACGGTCCAGCCTCTTTTTTCGGCCTCCTCGGTCAGGTACTTTGCCTGCGCGACAACGATGGCGTCCTGCGAGGTGGGCGAGGAGATGCCGATGGTGAAGGACTCCTGTGCGGGCTCGGCCTCAGCGCTGGATTCAGCCGGGGCGGCGGAGGCTTCGGGAGCGGCGGAGCTTGCGGCGGGCGCCGCAGGGCTGGCGGGTGCGGCGGAGCTTGCGGGCGCGGCGGAAGCGCATCCCGCGAACAATGCCAGTGTCATTGCCATAACTAAAAGATAAGCCAGATTTTTTTTCATACTTTTAATTCCTCCTTGTTATTTTAGACCTGTCCTATGTCGGCCGGCGGCAGCTTTTGCCGTATTCCCCCTTTCCGATAGGTCTTTCAAAAAGCGTAAGTTTGCAAATCTTATAATCCTGCATAATAATGCGGAATTATCAGGCACACGGCAATTATTGGCTTGGCCGGGGTCATTTCGACGATATCGGGTTGACTCCGGTTCCAGTTCTTACGTCGAGCACCACGGCCCTATCGGCGGCCAGGGCTCTTTCAAAGGCGGGGCGCAGCTCCTCGGGCCTGTTAACCCGTATGCCCCGCGCGCCGAGCATTTCGGCAACGCCGGCGAAATCTACGTCGCCAAAGCCTACGTATTCCTTTGCTTTAGCCTCGTCACGCGAATAGACCTCGTCGAGAGTTTCGTGATAATTCTGCGCAAACATACGGTTATTGTTAACTACCGTTATAGTTTTTATATTGCTGCGCACCGCTGTTTCAATTTCCTGAAGATGATAATAGAAGCCGCCGTCTCCGCACAGGCATATCACCGGCCTGTCCGGTACGCCGCACTTTACCCCTATAGCCGCCGGAAACGCCCAGCCCAGCGTGCCCGAAGTCCGTACAAAGTCCTGAGTGCTCTTCATCCTAACAGCGGTGGCCGACCATATCGCGGAGTACCCGGTATCTGAGACCAGCACGGCGTTGTCGGGCATAAGCTCAGAGAGAGCTTTGCAAAGGTACGCCGTGGCTATGGGAACCCCCTCGTCTTTGGCAAGCTCGTCCTGCTCCCTCAGGTATCCCGCCAGCCAGACGGCCGCCTGCTCGCGCCATCCGGTCCGCTTTTTTTCCTCTGCGGCCCGCGTAAGCTGTTCCACCACCACCCGCGCGTCCCCCAAAAGAACTGTGGAGTTAGGGTAGTTTCTTCCCAGCTCGTCTGGAGCTATGTCGATTTGAATGACCTTCTTGTCTCTTTGGGGAGCCTGCCAGGACATTGTGGTCTGGTCGGAGGTTTTAGACCCTACAATAATAACGAGATCGGATTCCATCGCCGCCTTGTTTGTGCAGCTCATCCCGTAAAAGCCCAGCACGCCGGCCCAGTATGGGTCGCCCTCGTCTATTATTGTCTTGCCGTCCACCGTTGTGGCTACCGGTATATCGCCCTTTTGAGCTAGCTCGAGGATGGCCTTGCCCGCGCCCGAAATATGAGCGCCCCTTCCGGCTATAATAAGCGGCCTTTGGGCGGCGTTTATCTCGGCGGCGGCCTCCCGTATCATACCTTCGTCGGCGGCGGGCCTAAACGCCGGGTAGCTGCCGAAGCCGGGGTCGGCGTAGACAGGCTCGTCGAACTCGGCCTCCTCAAATATTTCACCGTTGCAGCCCAGCAGATCCATGTGAACCGGGCGCATTTTCCCCGTGACGGCCTCGCGGAAGCACTGGCGCAGCACAAAGGGGAACTGCATGGGATCCGATACGTCGCAGTTAAATTTTGTAACGCCCGAAAAGAGGGCCTTGTGGTCGCTTTCCTGATAGGTATTGCGGTCCTGAAAGGCCGAAGTCCTGCGCCCGGTGAGAGCTATGACCGGCGAGGTGGCCAGCCAGGCGTCATGAATGCCCGCCACCAGATTGGCCGAGCCTATCGACTGCGCGGCGCATATACCGGGGCGCTTGGCTATCCGGGCGTATCCGTCGGCCATATAGCCCGCCGCCGTCTCAGAGTGAGCCCTTACGCAGGTAATGCCCGAATCGGCAGCCTCCTTAACGCCCTTCCACAGTACCGCCGCCTGAAAGAACAGATGAGTCGCCCCGTAAGCCTTGAGCGTTTTCGCAAGATATTGGTAGCCCTTTAACATATAGTTTTTCTCCCCTCGGCCTCTTCCGGCTCAGCGCTGTACACGGCCCGAGCCGTCGCCGCCCATAAGCTGCCTTACGTCCTCGGCCGTAGCTAGGTTAAAATCGTACTCCATCGTCTGCTTTAAGCAGGACGCCGCGACCGCGAACTCTATGGCCTCCTGCGGGTCATAGCCCTGCACCAGGGCGTAAATAAGCCCCGCGCTGAAGCTGTCGCCCCCTCCTACCCTGTCCACCATGTGTATATCGTAGGCCTTGGAGAAATACGCGTTGCCGCCGCTGTAAAGCATGCCCGCCCAGTTGTTGTCCGACGCCGATCTGCTTGTCCGCAGCGTAAAGGCCACCTGCGGGATTTCAAACCGCTCGCTTATGGTCGCGGCAAGCTTTGCGTAGCCCTCGCGGTTGAGCCGGCCGGCTACGACGTCGGTCCCCTCGGGCGAAAGCCCCAGGCACTTCTCGGCGTCCTCCTCGTTGCCGATCAGCAGGTCGCAGCGGCGCACAAGCTCGGGCATAATTTCCCGCGCCTCCTCGGTGCTCCAAAGGTTTTTGCGGTAGTTGAGGTCGCAGCTGACCGTAAGCCCGCTTTGCCTAGCGGCCTTACAGGCGTCAAGGCTTATGCGGGCCATTTCGCCGCCCAGAGCGGGGTTTATACCGGTAAAATGGAACCAGCCGGCATCGGCGAAGATCGTATCCCAGTCAAAATCCGCAGGTCCGGCCATGGATATGGACGAGTATTTGCGGTCGTATATAACCTTTGAGGGGCGCTGGGAGGCGCCGCGCTCAAGGTAATAGCTGCCCAGCCGGTCGCCCCCGTATACTATTTTGTCTACCCCCACGCCAAATTTGCGCATCGTAGCAAGGCAGGCGGCGCTTATATCGTTTTTGGGCAATTTGGTCACGAAGTCGGCCGCAAGCCCAAAGCTGCAAAGGGAAACGCAGACGTTGGCCTCCGAGCCGGTATAGTTGATGTCAAAGCCGTCGGCCTGTATGAATTTAAGATACCCGCGCGGGGCCATA
>JAITVF010000097.1 GCA_031285945.1 Oscillospiraceae bacterium | reverse complement strand
ATAGAGTAATATTATAAAAGCATTTTATTTACGGATTAGTATGAATCCCGGTTCTAAATAGTGCCGTCCCAGGAGTCTACCTTGCTGCGCTTCATTTCTTTCTCATCAAACCATCTGGTTGAGACGCACTTGGATTCTGTGTAGAACCGCATGCCGTCCTTTCCCAGACAGTGGAGATCGCCAAAGAAAGAGTTCTTGTGCCCCGAGAACGGAAAAACGCCGACCGGCACGGGGATACCAACATTCACGCCTACCATGCCTCCATGGGTGCGCGCGGCAAACTCGCGGGCGTAATAGCCGTTTTGCGTAAAAATGACTGAGCCGTTGGCAAAGGGATTGGCGTTCATGAGGTCAATGCCCTCTTCAAACGTCTTTACACGCTTAATACAGAGCACCGGCCCAAAAACCTCGCTTTGGCCGACAGTCATATCGGACGTGACATGATCCAGGATAGTGGGGCCTACAAAAAAACCGCCTTCACACCCGGGAACGGTGATGCCGCGCCCGTCGAGCACAAGCGTCGCTCCCTCGTCAATACCTTTTTGAATCCAGTCGGTAACAAATTTGCGGTGGCCCGCCGTTACCAGCGGCCCCATGTCGGTGGAAGGGTCACCGGCGCGGCCTACCTTAAGGGCCCTGGCTTTCGCTACAATGTCGGCCACAAGCCGGTCGGCAATGCTTTCTTGCGCCACAACGACAGGAAGAGCCATGCAGCGCTCGCCGGCGCAGCCGAAGGCCGCGTTGATAATGCCGGCAGCCGTGCGTTCAACAGGAGCGTCCTCCAGCACCAGAGCATGGTTTTTGGCCTCGCAAAGCGCTTGCACCCGCTTGCCCTTAGCCGCGCCGCGGGAGTAAATGCCCAGCCCCACCTCGGTGGAGCCTACAAAGGAGATACCGTTTATGTCGGGATGGGATGTAAAGAGATCCGCCTCGTTGCGCGAGCAGGTTACAATGTTGAGCACGCCGTCGGGCAAGCCGGCCTCTTTGTAAAGCGCGGCGATGCGCAGCGCCGTCATCGGGGTCATACTGGCCGCCTTGATAATCATCGTATTGCCGGTGGCTATACACATGGGAGCCATCCAGCCCATGGGAATCATAGCCGGGAAGTTAAAGGGAACGATTCCGGCGAATACGCCCAGCGGCTCACGGTAGAGAACGGTGTCGACGCCCTTGGACGCGTTCATGATACTTTCGCCCATAAGCAGCTCCGGAGCGGCAATTGCATGTTCGGTGCCTTCAATAGCCTTAAGAACGTCGCCTTTGGCGTCGCCATACGCCTTGCCGTTTTCGTCGGCTACCAGAACGGTAAGCTCCTCCAGATGCTCGTATAGCAGAGCCCGCAGCTTATGCAGCACCTGCACCCTGCGCATGGCCGGGGTTGCCGCCCACTCAGGAAAGGCGGCTCTGGCCGCGGCAATGGCCAGCTCGACCTCCTCCTTTGTACAACAGGGCGCTTTAGCAATTACCTCGCCGGTGCTCGCGTTAAAAACATCCATCAGCTTGTTAGTTTTAGACTCTACAAATTGCCCGCCGATAAATAGCTTGAGGGTTTCCGCCATTACAGTCGCTCCTTTTTATGTAATTTAAATAATTAAAATTATAATTAATTATTTGTAATTAAATTATAAATAATTAATTTAAGCTTGTCAAGAGAAAGCAAAAAACAGCCGGCTAAAATAGCTGGCTGTTTTTACCAATATGGGTGCGGTTCCCTTCCCCTTTTCCCAGATCCGGGCCGGGCAGACCACTAGCAGGTCTATTGCGAGACAAAATCAAACTTTACGAATACGAAGCCTTCCTGCCAGTCGCAGAGCAGCGACTCTCCGGGGCGGACATTGCCCTGTAGTATCTGGTCGGCAAGCTTATCCTCTATCTTTTGCTGTACTGCTCTGCGCAGAGGCCTCGCTCCGTAGGCTTGGTCAAACCCCTCTTCAGATATCCTGTCAACCGCGGCGTCGGAGAATTCGAGGTGTATGCCCATGTCTTTGGCCTTGCATGAAACCTGGCGGAACATCTTGCGGGCAATCTCGCCGATTTCCTCGCGTGTGAGCTTGTCGAAGACTATGATCTCATCCACCCGGTTGAGAAGCTCTGGCTTAAAGCAGTGCTTGAGCTCGTTTAAGACCTCTCGCTTCATTATTTTGTCGCTATGGCACTGATCCGCGCCCGAAAATCCCATTGTCTTTTGCTCGGTTATGTGTCGGGCACCTGCGTTTGAGGTCATTATGATCACCGTGTTTTTAAAGCTGACCGTCCGCCCCTGCGAGTCGGTGAGTATTCCATCCTCCAGTATTTGTAGCAGGATGCTTAAAACGTCTGGGTGGGCTTTTTCCACCTCGTCGAAGAGAACTACGGCATAGGGCTTGCGCCTGACCTTTTCGGTCAGCTGACCGCCCTCCTCATAGCCCACATAGCCGGGCGGCGATCCTATAAGCCTTGCAACCGTGTGCTTCTCCATATACTCGCTCATATCCAGCCGTATAACAGCGTCCCTTTTGGCGAAAAGAGTCTCGGCAAGGGCAAGGCACAGCTCGGTCTTTCCCACCCCCGTAGGCCCCAGAAATATGAAGGAGCCGACCGGGCGATGCGGGTCCTTAAGCCCCACCTTGCTGCGCCTTATGGCACCCGCCACCGCGTTTACCGCCTGCGACTGCCCCACTATCCGGCGTTTTAAGCTATCCTCCAGGCCTATAAGCCGCCGGCTCTGCTCCTGGGTAAGGGTTGATACTTCTATGCCGGTTATATCTGATACAAGATGTGCTATATCCTCACGGGTAACCCTTGCCGAGACCGGCTCCTCGACCAGATCGGATCGGATATCGGTTATTCGGCCTTTGATCGTCCTCTCCCTGTCCCTGATATCGGACGCGAGCTCAAAATCCTGCCTGTCTATGGCGTCTTTTTTTTCGGCACGGTAACGGCTTAGCTTTTCCTCGAGCTCCTCCACGCCGCAGCGGGGCTCGTATGCCCGCAGCCTTACGCGAGAGGCGGCCTCATCCACAAGGTCTATCGCCTTGTCGGGCAGGTAGCGGTCCGGCAGGTACTTGACCGACAGGCTTACCGCCGCCGCGATCGCCTCGTCGGTTATGGTAAGGCGGTGATGCTCCTCGTAACGGCTGCGCAGACCGTTAAGAATCTCTATTGCCTCCTCCTCCCCCGGCTCCTCGACTATGACGCTCTGGAACCTGCGCTCCAGGGCTGAATCCTTTTCGATGTGCTTGCGGTACTCGGCCCGGGTTGTGGCGCCTATCAGCTGGATTTCGCCCCGGGCAAGCTGCGGCTTTAAGATGTTGGCGGCGTCGATGGCGCCCTCGGCGGCGCCCGCGCCTATAATAGTGTGCAGCTCGTCGATAAAAAGTATAACATCGGTGCTCTGGCAGACCTCCTCGAGTACCGTCTTTATGCGGTCCTCAAAGTCGCCCCGATATTTCGCGCCGGCAACCATAGATGCGAGGTCCAGCGTTACGACTCTCTTATCCTGCA
>JAITVF010000096.1 GCA_031285945.1 Oscillospiraceae bacterium | reverse complement strand
TATAGTCTCTACACCTTCCGTCCTTATATGCGTATAAAGGACGGCTTGGCTCGGCGTTTCCCACAGTTTGGCAGGTGGGGGTTCGCCGAATTTGACAGCATCCACGCGGTGGTTTCCCCTCCGCGCGCTCCTTCTGCCGAAGTCCCTTGCGTCTGCCGATTCCGCCACAGCGGCACATCTTTTGTAATCGCCAATCAGGAAAAAACGGCATTCTGCCCCTCCCGTAAAAAACAAAGAGCCTGAACCGGCGATTACTCTGTTATTATAACGGATATGTGCGCGTTAGTCAATCTTGGAGTTTAACCGTTTTCAGGCAGTTTTGCCACAACTGTAATCTTTCCTAAATCTATTGGCCGCCTCTCCCGCCGGATTAAGCATGTTTGCATAAGTATTCTCAATTATGCATATTATTTCCATTTTGCTCTTGATAATTCTTTAAGTCAGAGTATAATGATAGCGTTAAGTCAAATTTTGCCGGTTTAAAAAGGAGCGTTCGTAATGAAAAAAATAACTTTGTTTTTAGCGCTGTTGCTGTTGCTGACTCTAACCGCGGGCTGCGCGGGCTCTTCCGCCGCCGATCCGGGATCTTCCGCCGAGCCCGCTTCCCCGGCAGCGCCGGTTTCCGCGGACGAGCCCGACTCCCAGGCGGCGCTTGAATCTGCAGGCGGCGGGCTGGAGGGCAAAACCGCGCTTATAATGGGAACCGAGGCAGGCTTCGCCCCCTATGAGTATTACGACGACTCGGGCGCCGTCACAGGCGTAGACCCCGATATCGCTAAAGCTATCGCCGAGGCCATGGGGCTTGAGCTGCAAATCGAGGAGATGGACTTCGACGCCATCATCCCTGAGATTCAGGCGGGCAGGATTGACTTTGGCGCGGCGGGCATGACCGTCACCGACGAGCGCAGTCAGCAGGTCGATTTTTCTATCCCCTACGCAACCTCAAGGCAGATAATCGTGGTAAAAGAGGGCAACGCCGAAATCACCGGGCCCGACAGCCTTGCCGGTAAAAACGTGGGCGTGCAGCTCGGAACCGTGGCCGATATAGTCCTGACCGACGAATATTCCGACACTACCGTCGGGCGCTATAAAAAATATTTCGAAGCCTTCGCCGATCTGGAGGCCGGCCGCCTTGACGCCATAGCAATGGACGTTCTGCCAGCTCAGGAATTCCTCAGCCAGAACCAAGGGCTGGTCATACTCGAACAGGAGCTGATGATCGACGAGTACGCAATCGCCGTTCAGAAGGGAAACACCGAGCTTCTTGACGCTATCAACGCGCATCTCACCGCCATGATAAGCGACGGAACTATCGATCAGTTTACTCTCGACCATACCGTCAGCGAATAGCCGCCCCGTATTTCTTTCCTGCCTCAGCTTTAAAATCACGCCGGATAACGGAGAATTATCATGAGCATACCCGATGGCCCCGGGGCGTTTTTCACGGGAATAGGCGACGCGCTGTACGCCTCGGTCATAGAGGCCGGCCGCTGGAGGTTTTACCTGGACGGTCTTGTAAACACCCTGATCATGGCGGCGATCGCCGCCATGGTCGGTGTGTTTATAGGGCTTGTACTCGCCGTTTTAAAAGTGAGCAGACAAAACCTAAGCCCCGTTAAGCCAAAGGGGCTGCGCGGAAGGGCCGGCAGATTGTTTATTTTGCTGGGCGGCCGGTTCGCCAATCTTTACACAACCGTAATCCGCGGAACGCCGGTGCTGGTGCAGCTTATTATATTATATTTCGGCGTATTCGGCTTCGCTCCCAGGGAATACAGTATTTTTATCGCGGGGTTTTGCTTCGGCGTCAACTCGGGCGCCTACGTATGCGAGATCATAAGGGCCGGTATACAGAGCGTCGACCGAGGCCAGACCGAGGCCGGACGTTCCCTGGGGCTCAGCTCGGCCGCCACCATGCGCCTTATCGTGCTCCCTCAAGCGGCTAAGAACATATTGCCCACTATATTTAACGAGTTCATCACCCTGCTAAAAGAGACCTCGATTGCCGGATATATAGCCCTTGATGATCTCACCCGCTCCGGCGAGGTTATTCGCTCCAGGGTCTGGACTGTTACTCCGCTGGTGGTTGTGGGCCTTATCTACCTTGCGCTGGTGATTCTTCTCACCTGGCTGCAAACCCTTCTGGAAAGGAGGCTCGGAGCCAGTGATCGACGTTTGTAAGCTAGAGAAGCGCTTTGGCGACAGCCTTGTTCTGCGCGGCGTAAGCGAGCGGATAGGGCGTGGCGAAAAAGTGGTGATCGTGGGCCCCTCCGGCTCCGGCAAGAGTACATTCCTGCGCTGCCTCAACCTGCTTGAAACGCCTACCGGCGGCGATATCCTCTTTGAGGGCAAAAGCATTACAGATCCGGGCTCGGATATAAATCTCATCCGCCGCAGAATGGGTATGGTCTTTCAGCAGTTCAATCTTTTTCCCCATCTTACCGTTTTAAAAAACATAACCCTCGCCCCCGTTACCTTAGGCCTTATGAGCATACGGGAAGCCGAACAAAACGCGATGGCCCTTTTAGGCCGGATTGGCCTCCCCGACAAGGCTAATGCCTATCCCCGCCAGCTTTCGGGCGGGCAGCAGCAGCGTATAGCCATCATAAGAGCCCTTGCCATGAATCCCGACGTAATGCTCTTCGACGAACCCACCTCCGCCCTTGATCCCGAAATGGTGGGCGAGGTGCTTGAGGTTATGAAGGAGCTTGCCAAAGAGGGCATGACCATGATCGTGGTCACACACGAGATGGGCTTCGCGAGGGAGGTGGCAACCCGGGTGCTCTTTATGGATGAGGGCCAGGTAAAGGAACAGGCCCCGCCCGAGCAGTTCTTTGGCCAGCCAAAGCACCCGCGCCTCCAGGAATTTTTGCGCAAGGTTCTGTGAGCGCGTTAACGCTCACTCAATAGAAGAAGCCGCCTGTTTCTCCCCCGCCCTTGGCGGGGGAGAAACAATTAACAAGCTCTGTCATGACAAGGCCGGTATGCTGAATAAGAATAGAAGAGTATGAGCTCTTACGAAAAAATACTTTTCTTTCTGAAAGGCAGGTACCGCATATGGCTAAAATTGCCCTTCCCTTGGAAATTCTTGCCCGGCTCACCGAATTCCCCGCTATCGAGGCGGCCAAAACAATCGGCCACGGCTCGGGCGCCTACACCGACTACAAGGCGGTAAGGTCCCAGCGCGCCCTATTCGGAGAGATTCCTATCTTGGGCACCATAGTAAGCAGCGAGGGCAAGCTCGACAACAGCTACAGATTTGTTCACGGCGAGATTGTGGGCTGCGGCGGTGAAGAGGTTGATATTGCCGTAGACCCGGTGGACGGAACCTCCCTTTGCGCCGCCGGGCTTGACGGAGCGGTCTCGGTGGTCGCCCTGGGGGTGCGTGGCAGCCTTATGGACGCGGAAGAAACCTATATGCACAAAATAGCGGTCGGACCAAAGGCAAGGGGAGTGGTCCGCTTTGACGTAAACCCCGCGGGCAACATTCGCAATGTCGCCGAGGCAATGGGGAAAAAAGCCACCGAGTTCACAGTCGCCATACTCGACCGGGCCAGGAATCAGCCTATCATCAAGGCCGCGCGCGAGGTTGGCGCTATGGTCAAGCTGTTGCCCGCCGGCGACCTTATGCCCGCCATCGCTACCTGTATGCCGCAAAGCGGTATCGACATGCTATACGGCTCTGGCGGCGGCCCCGAGGGGGTTATAGCGGCGGCGGCTTTAAAGTGCCTCGGGGGGGATTTTATAGGCCGCTTGGACAAGGCTCTTTCCGAGCGGGAAATAAAGCGCTCGCTTGACTATGACGTGGATGAATCTCCAATGGATCTGGACGATCTCGCGGGCGGCGCCTGCGCCGTATCTATAACCGCGGTTACCGACGCTTATTTTCTTAAGGGAGTAGCCTATCGCGGCGGAAGAGTCTACACCGAAACCTTTCTTGCCCGCAACACCTCCACATATTCCATAAACCGCAGCTGCCGCGATCTTTCGCGGCACAACTGGCAAAAATACATAGAGCCGGACGAATCGGTCGTACGCAACCGATTTTTAAGATAGCAAAGCTTATACTAATCCGCAAATAGAATGCTTTTATAATATTATTCTATTGCTCCCCCCGCCTTTGGCGGGGGGAGCAATAGAATAAAGTATTTTATAGCAATTGTAAGAAATGAGCGGAAAAGGTCTTATCTACAATTGCTATAGCGGGCATGGCCATCCGGCTCGCCACCTGCGGGTGGCAACCGCCGGATATGGCCGATAGAGCAATGC
>JAITVF010000059.1 GCA_031285945.1 Oscillospiraceae bacterium | reverse complement strand
CCTCTGGCGGGGGAAGCAATAGCGTAATATAATAAAAGCATTTTATTTGCGGATAAGTATTAAATTGGCATGGGGGGCTTAAGCTATATGCCGTCTTTTACCGCGGCGGACGCCGGTATGATGCGCCTTGCCCTTAAGGAGGCGGAGGAGGCCGCCAAAATCGGAGAGGTTCCGGTAGGGGCGGTAGCCGTGTGGGAGGGCGAGGTGATCTCGGCCGCCCGCAACCGGCGGGAAACGGACAAAAGCGCCCTCTCGCACGCCGAGCTGCTGGCCATAGGCGAGGCCTGCGAAAGGCTTGGGGGGTGGCGGCTCCACAAGCTTACGCTTTATGTCACGCTGGAGCCCTGTCCCATGTGCGCCGGCGCCATTATAAACGCGAGAATCGCAAGGGTGGTCTTTGGCGCGAGTGACCCAAAGGCCGGCTGCTTCGGCTCGGTCGCGGATTTTTGCGCGCTGCCCTTTAACCACAGGCCGCTGGTCGAGGGCGGCCTTCTCGGCGAGGAATCCGCGCTGCTGCTGCGCGCCTTCTTCTCCGCCCTGCGCAGCTGATACTACTCTACGATTAAAATCTAGGCGCCAGGCGGGCCGGCCGGAATAGGGCGGGGCCCGCTTGACCTTTTTGCCCTCATGAGTTACAATATAAGGACAAAAAGCTCATATATCCCCCTTTTCAAGGCTTGGAAAGGAGAACGCCTTTACAATGAAAATAGCGCCATCGGTTCTCTCCTGTGATTTTTCCCGTATGGGGGAGGAGGCCCTTGCCATGCAAAGCGCGGGCGCGGACCTTTTGCACCTCGATATAATGGACGGCCGCTTTGTACCCAACCTCACCTTCGGCCCCCCGGTGGCCGCAAAGCTCCGGCCCCGGGTTGCGATTCCCTTCGACGTTCACCTCATGGTTACCCATCCCGCAAATTATGTTGAGGCCTTTGCAGCGGCAGGGGCCGATTTGATCACTTTTCATATGGAGGCCGAATCACCCGTAGGCGAAACCATCCGCGCCATACGCGGCCTTGGGGTTATTCCCGGCCTTGTTATAAAGCCCGAAACCCCCGCCGAGGCCCTCTTCCCCTTTATGGAGGAAATCGGCATGGCCCTTGTTATGACGGTGGAGCCGGGCTTTGGCGGACAGGCCTTTATGGAGGATATGCTCCCTAAAATAGAAAAGCTGCGCGATTTTGCCTTGCGCCGAGGGCTTGATACCGACATTCAGGTTGACGGCGGCATAAGCGAGAAAACCGCCCCCCTGGCCGCCAGCGCGGGCGCAAGCGTTCTTGTTGCCGGCGCCGCCCTCTTCGGCCAGGCCGATTACAAAGCCGCGATAGAGGGGTTAAGAAGGGCCGCGACCGGGATGTGGTAAAACACCCGCCGCCGGGGCTTACAGCTCGCTTACCGTTTCCACCGCGTCGCTTTCAAGAACCGTCTCGCCGTGCTCTTCTATATGGGAGAACAAAAGATTACCCTCCCCAACCAGCCGCCCGTATTCCGAAAGGAAGGAAACGCTGAGCCGGTCGTTGTAGTCCAGCGGCCATATGACCAGCCGCAGACGCCCCTTAAGCCGGTAAAGGGCGCTTTTATAGATGCGGTGGCCGCACAGGGGCATAAACTTTTTGCAGCACTCTATCAGGGTTTCGGCACGCTTAAAGGCGAAAACCGCCGGCACCGGCCCCGGAACGAACCTCCCCTGAGAGAGCACCTCGCCGCCCGATACCCGGGTGTAATAGATAACGCAGCCCCCCCCGCCGCCCGGGAAGATTTCTATAAACAGCCTGGAGCGCCTGGGGTGAAAGCCGGCCTCGGCGCTGCCTTGCTCGAGCAGCTTAAGCAGAGTCCGGCGGGTTTCGGAATCGGAGTAGTCTACCTCGTCGTACTGTATATCCAGCTCCTCGAGCTCCTCGCGGGTAAGCATGATCTTAAGCTTGTCGGGCCCTATCAGGCTGAAATCCATACGCCGCCGCCCCCCCTTAGAACGCTAATCGCTCTCTACACAGCTGAGAAATTGAAAATAAGCGGATAATCCCCCGCCTCAAAAGGCAAAATATTACTGTCGGCCTGTTCACCCTGTTTCCGGGAGCCTTCCCGGTATGATAAGGAGTTCACCCTATGCCCATGTTTCACAGGGGAATCGTTCTTGCCCAGCACAAGGAGCCCGCCTTTTCAAAGCCGGTAATCCGGTTTGTGAACCCCCAGACCGACTCCTACAGGCTGGACCGAAAGATTCCCGCAAAAAGCGAGGCGGAGGCGGTAATTGAGATTGCCCGCCGCGCGCGTATAGTAGACGAGCGGGACGGCCGGCTGCTTGCCCGCAAGCTTGAAAAGGCTTTGCTCAAGGCCTATATAGTGATAGCCGACGCCGTGGACGACGAGCCCTACGTCTCGAGCAGGGTCGCTATGATATTGCAGTTCCCCAACGAGCTCACCGACGGTATAGATCTTTGCTGCCGGGTGGCGGGCTGTGAGCGGAGCGCCATAATGGCCTATAAAATGGTGACCGATATCGAAACCCGGGTGCCCCGCAGGGTAAACAGGGTAAAGGTGGTTCGCCAGCGGGGGGGCTACCCCGCCGACCGGGCCGAGCGTATGCGCCGCCTGGGCCCGGGGCAGAAGCTTGTGGTTGGGGCGGGTGCGCTTGTTCACCTCGCCAGGGCCGTATATGACCAGAAGGTTCAGACCACCGTTTTTGTAACGGTGGCGGGCGACTGCGTAGCGGGCCCCGTAAACCTTGAGGTATCCCTGGGTATGACGGTCATGCAGGTGCTCGAGCGCTGCGGACTCGCCCAGGAGCCCACCCGTGTGGTCTGCGGCGGCTCTATGACCGGAATGTCTGTCATCGACCCCGATAACACCCTTATTACCTTTACCACAAGGGCCATACTCGCCTTTAGGGAAAACGCCCGGGACCGCCACTACACCTGCATAGGCTGCGGCCATTGCGAGCAGGTTTGCCCCGAGGGCTTAAACCCCATGTATATTCACCGGTTTGTCGAAAACAGCTACTACGCTAATTTAAAGCCCTTCGACGCTCACCTGTGCACCGGCTGCGGAACGTGCAGCTACATCTGCCCTTCGCGCCTTGAGCTTGCTAGCTCGGTCTTAAAGGCCAAGGAATATGCCGAAAGCTGGTTTATCCGGCGGGAGGAGGAGGACGATGAAGCTTGAGTCGGGCCCTTCGCCCCACATACGCTTTATCCAGACTACCCGGGGAATAATGGGCGACGCTGTGGCGGCCCTTTGCTTTCTTTACGGGATGGGCTTTTACTACCACGGCCCAAGGGTTCTTGTCATGGGCGTATTTTCGGTCGCGGTCTGCCTCGGCTGCGACGTAATATGTAATCTTATTCATAAAAAGCGGCATAACGTAAGGGATCTTTCGGCTATAGTAACCGGCATGATACTTCCGCTCATGCTGCCCGCCTCTGTCTCCTACGGGATTGTGGCCACGGCGGGTATCTTTGCCATAGCGGTAACCAAGCATCCCTTCGGCGGAACGGGCCACAACGTCTTTAATCCGGCGGCTGCCGGGTTTTCCTTCGCGGCCATCTGCTTTGGCGAGGCTTTGTTCACCTATCCGCCGCCCACCCTGCGGCTTCCCATATTCGGCCCCATGGAGTTTGCCTCCTCCGCCTCCCCCGCATATACCCTGCGTGTGGGCGGAATACCCAGGATAGACGTTATGGATATCCTCCTGGGCAAATATCCCGGCCCTATGGGGGCCACTAACATTCTAGTGCTGATTGCCTGCCTTTTATACCTCATACTTCGCAAAACGGTTCGCTGGAGCCTGCCCTTTTCCTTTTTCGGGGCCTGCGCCGCGGTCGCCTGTCTCTTTCCCCGGCCCGGCCTCGGGCCCTTGGGCTCGGTGGGGCTTGAGCTTTCGACCGGGCTTATACTGTTCGGCGGCATCTTTTTGCTGGGCGATCCCGTGACCACTCCTAAGCGGGAGATGTCAAAGGTTGCGTTTGCCCTTGTGGCGGGGGTTATCGCCATGCTCTTCCGCCGGTTCGGCAGCCTTGAGGAGGAGATTACCTTCTCGCTTCTTCTTATGAACGCGGCGGTCTGGGGATTCGATATGGCGGGCGAAAGAGTCGCCAGCATGATAAGGAGGCACCGGCTTGCAGCTATCAAAAGTGAAGCGGCTCCGAAAAAAGCAAAAACAAAGACCTTTAGCGGCACTGCTGGATAAAAACCCGGTTCTCGCCACAGGGCTCAACCTGCCCTTTCTCATTGTCACCTCGGTGAGCCTTAGGGCGGCGGCGGCCATGTCACTGGAGCTTTTGCTCATACACATGGGAACGGTTATAGCGGCCCTTGTAACGGCAAAGCGTTTAAGGGGCCTTGCGCGGCCCATGGTTCTCGTGGCGGTTTCCACCCTTATAATGACCTTTGCGCGTATCCTCGTGATCGGCCTTTTTCAGGGTGTGGGCGATACCTTGGGTATGTACCTTTACCTTATGGCGGTAAACGGCATGACCCTGGCCCAATGCGCGGCCATAGACGGCGACTCTAAAATCTACCCCGCCGTTACAGGCGCCTTTATGAACGTTGCGGGCTTTGCGGTTGTTATTTTCGCGGTTTCGTTTTTGCGCGAATACTTCGCCTCAGGCTCTCTTTGGGGCTATCCCGTGCCCACCCACCTAAAGCTGCCGGGAGTTACCGTTCCCTTTTTCGGGTTTATTCTCACCGGCTTTTTAATGGCCGGGGCAAGGCTTTTGAACAAATGCCTCATTTCCCGCGCCGTTAAGGAAAGAGAGCGCCGCGAAAAGCGCCTTTCTGTGATATAGCGGATAGCTGTTAGCTATTAGGGGTCAAAACACCCGGCTAACGGCTAAAAGCTACGCACTAACACTAACAACTACCTGGGGGGTTAACGGCATTGGAGAATCTCCGGCTCTTTTGGGCGGCGGCGCTGACCGCCCTTGCGGTGGAAAACGCCCTTCTCGCCCGCGGACTCGGCATTGAGCGGAGCACCATGTTCATGAAAAGCGCCCGGGCGGGAATACTGTTCGGTGTGGTTTTAACCTGGCTTTTGTTTGTCAGCTCCCTTTTCGCGGCTCTCGCCAACATTCTTTTGCGGGGCGTTTCGTTTGGCTATCTCATCCGGCCGGGCGCCTATCTGCTGGGGCTTATACTTGTCTGCCTCTTAACGTATCTGCTCGCGGGTGAGATAATGCCCGCCGTTAAGGCCGCGTCGATCCGGGGGATTTTGCCGGTATCCGCCTTTAACAGCGCGCTGTTCGGCGCCTTTTACCTTTCTTACTCGCAGAACCTCGGCTTTCTCGAAACGGTCGGCTACGCTCTTGGGGCCGGCGCCGGCTATACCGCCGCTATACTGATAGTATATTTCGCGCGAAAAAGACTGGCCATCAGCCCCGTTCCCCGCGCCTTTCGGGGGCTGCCTATACTGCTCGTTTACCTGGGCCTTGTTTCTTTGGCCATATACGGCCTGATAGGCCACAACCTGCCGACATAAGAGTGCTCGCGGCAGTTCCGTGATCGGAGTGAAAGGGGGTTTTCGCCAATGGCGAGGGATTATAAAATCAG
>JAITVF010000043.1 GCA_031285945.1 Oscillospiraceae bacterium | reverse complement strand
CCTGCGGGTGGCAACCGCCGGATATGGCCGATAGAGCAATGCGCGCCATACGGCATCGAATTTCCGGTTATTTTGGCGCATTGCTCTAAGGCGCATTCCCTCCGG
This sequence comes from Oscillospiraceae bacterium, assembly GCA_031285945.1. Taxonomy (GTDB): domain Bacteria; phylum Bacillota; class Clostridia; order Oscillospirales; family Ruminococcaceae; genus WRAV01. The sequence continues at coordinate 2,515 of JAITVF010000043.1, read as the reverse complement.
AGACGGAAGCCCCTCGCCCCTCATTGCGCTTTAAGGGCGAGGGGCCGGTAATACCTGAGGCTTACGTCGACGAGATCGCTGTAGTAAATATAATTGGAGGGCGAGTTCTGGGCAAGGAGCAGGGTGTCACCCTCAACGACTATAAGGGCGTGGGCAAAGTCTTCGGGATCTTCCTGGCCATCGTCAGCCGGGTAAAGGGGTCTTGTTTGGACTACGTCCCCCACCGAAAGCTCCCCCGCGCCCAAAAGGATCCTTCCCGCCATGGGCCCGCCGGGGTCGGTCGCGAAATCCCAAAAGAAGTCGACGTTTTCCCACGCGAGGACCCCGCCGCCCTCACCCGCGTACCAGTCGCCGGTCATATACTTAAAGGAATCGGCTATGGGCATGGGTATACGGCCATCGCCGAAGCCGTGGAGTATGCTCTGGCAGACAAAGTTCATGCAGTTGCCCGCCCAGTCGCCCGCGTGGTAAAAGGCGGGATTGGCCGCTTGCGCGAAGGCCGCGGCGTAGGAGGCCGCCAAACCGGGATCATAGGCCCGGCCCGGCAGCTCAAAGAGCCCTTCGGGGTCCCGGGCGGTTTTTGATTCGCCGAATTCTTCGGTTAAAGAAGCGCTTACGTCTTCATCGCTGTAAATATCCAGATACTCGTATGTATAGAATTTTCTGGCGGCTCCGGGGAAATAGACAAAGGTTATCTTGTAGCTTTCCCCCTCCCTGCGCAGGCGAACCGTCTGCTGGCCGTTTACCGCGAGAAGGGGCGGATAGCCGACCCCTTCCTCCCCCTCGACCACAAAGTGAAGGGTAACCTCGGCGCCGTCCATAAAATCCCAGCCCTCCCACATCCCGAGACGCCCGTCGGTTATTTCATCCGGCTCAAGCCAGCGCACGGTATAGGGATAGCGTTTCTTTTCCACGTAAACGAGCCCCGCCTCGTCGAGCAGCCTGCGCCGCTGAATTAGATGCTGCTGCCAGATATCCAGATTGTGCATATTGTAAATCCAGAGGTCGAGGGCTATACCAAGATCGGCGGGCTCCATCTCAAGGTACCCGAGATAAATAAGCTCGAGATAAGCCTCTACTACCTGCTGCGGGGTCGCTTCCTCGAGCCCCTCGCCGATAAGGCGGAGATTACGGTCAAAATCGCTCTCGGCGGGTTCCTGCGGCCCGGGCGGCCCGGGCAAAGTGGAAGGGGCGTCAACCGGCACGGCCTGCGGACGGCAGCCCGCAAGCAGGATAAAAGCTATAAGCAAAAAGCAAAAAGTCCGCAAAAGCATACCTCCGTGTAGCCGTTAGCCATTGGCCGCTGGCCTTTAGTAGAGCGATGGGCGGTGCGGGCCAAAACACCCGCCGTGACATACCGTTTCAGTTAAGGCGTTTCAGCCTGTACCGCTCGCAAAAACTCGGCGGCCTCGGCCAGGGACTCGCGGCTTTCTTTGAGAGCGGGGCCAAATATTGAAAAGTCGTGGAACATATCATTCCAGATTTTGCACCGCGCCCGGCCGCCCAAAAGGAACGATTTTTCCGCAAAGGCGGCGCAGTCGGCTGCAAGCGGCTCGTCTGAGCCTACGTGGATGAGTATCGGCGGGTACTCCGAAAGATTGCCGGCAACGGGGGAAATAAGGGGATTTTGGGGGTCGAGGTCGGTGTATAGCTCAAAAACGCTTCGCCGCTCGCCCTTGTAAATTGTGTGGCACAGGGGAATGGGATTTTTGCGCAGCTCGCTGCCTTCCCCCAGATCGGTAACGGGGGAAAACAGAACCGCCGCCGATGGAAGAGGCGTTTGCGTCTCTAAAAGCAGCGCGAGAAGGCAAAGGGCAAGGTTGCCGCCGGCGCTGTCCCCCGCCAGGGCTATATCCCTGGGGCTATAGCCGTTTTCGAGGAGCCACAGGTAAGCGTCGCGGCAATCATTAAGCCCCGCCGGAAAGGGATGCTCGGGGGCCAGCCGGTAGCCGACCGTGAGGACTCGCCGCCCAAAAGAAGCGGCAAGAAGCGACCCCGCGTGGCGGGCGACCGAAAGGTCGCCGAGTACCCAGCCGCCGCCGTGTATGTATAATACGGCCTTTTTGTAAGAAGCGCCGTCCTTTTGCAGCCACTCGCAGGGAACGCCCCTCGCGAGGACGCTCCCCGCGTTTGTTCCGGGCGGAAGAAGGGCGGCTTTATGCAGCCGCTGCAGCTCTTCGCGCTGGCCCGAAAGGGGCATGGCGCCCAGGCGCTCATGCCTGCGCAGCGCCCCTCGCTTAAGCGCAAGAGAGGAAGCGGAGGGCGGCTCCTCGGAAAAGGATATAATTTTCATCGTCCGGTTACCCCTCTGAATTAATAGCCGGTTACCTGTTATCGCCTGTCAAAGTATAGCATATGAGCTTATAGCAATTGTAAGAAATGAGCGTAAAAGGTCCTATCTACAATTGCTATAGCGGGCATGGCCATCCGGCTCGCCACCTGCGGGTGGCAACCGCCGGATATGGCCGATAGAGCAATGCGCGCCATACGGCATCGAATTTCCGGTTATTTTGGC
>JAITVF010000041.1 GCA_031285945.1 Oscillospiraceae bacterium | reverse complement strand
TTCCTTTTTTTCAAGCTTGTCGGTGCGCTTATCCAGCGATTCTTCCTTTTGCTGTGCGCGGCGCTCAAGTCGCGTTACCTCGGCCCTGCGCTCCTTAAGGTCTTTTTCCGCGTCGTTGCGCATTTTGTATATCTCGTCTTTTGCTTCTACCAGAGCTTCCCGTTTTTTGCTTTCAGCATTTTTGATTGCCTCGCTTACTATTCGCTTAGCCTCTTCTTCGGCGGAGCCGAGTTCTGCCTCGGCGAACCGCTTTCTATACTGAACGCCCACCAGAAAGGCGATAGCCGCTCCTATAACAAATGACACTATCGGGAGAATGACTTCCAGCATTTTGCGCTTCTGACCTCCTGTCTATTATATTTTCAAAGTACCACGCGCCTGCCCCCAAAAATACGAGGCCAGACGGATGCGTATCCCCGTTTATTTTATTACAATTTGGTAAAAATGTCAAGATAACAGAACATGTTTACCCCCGTTTTTTTGCTCCATCACAAAAAACATCGGTCACGCCCTGTTGACATCGGCGCGGTTTCGTGATAACATGTTGCCAACGTGATGACGAGGAATCAAATATCCCTCAACGCTTTTATTATAGAGAATGCCGGCCTTTGGCTGAAAGCGGGCATTGTGAGCCGGGATTTTTTGACACCGCCTCCGAGCGGGCGCCAACGCTTTTTTAGCGGGAACGCCCCGTTTTTCCGCGTTAAGGAATACAGAGCGGCGCGTGATTTTTAAGGCAGGCGCAATCCAGGTGGAACCGCGGAGCGTATCGCTTCGTCCCGGATTTTTACGGGGCGGGGCGTTTTTGTTGCCCTCAGGCGGCAACGCAAAATAATCATGCAGGGGTGTAGTAAAGTGATAAGCATAAAGCTCAAGGACGGAAGCGTTAAGCAGTACCGGCCCGGCACGACGGTAGCAGAGGTGGCGGAATCGCTGAGCGGAGGGCTCGCGAGGGCTCTTTGCTGCGCGGAGGTAAACGGTATTAATGTGGATTTGCGCCACGAGCTTACCGAGGACTCGAGCCTTACCCTTTATACCTTTGACGACGAGGCGGGCAAAAAAGCCTTTCGGCACACTGCCGCCCACATCATGGCCCAGGCGGTAAAGCGCCTTTATCCCGACACAAAGCTTGCCATAGGCCCCTCTATCGACGGCGGCTTTTATTATGACTTCGACCCCAAGACTCCCTTTGTTCCCGAGGATCTCGAAAAGATCGAGGCCGAGATGCAAAGGATCGTAAAGGAAGCCATACCCATAGAGCGCTTCACCCTGCCGGCCGACGAGGCGCTCGAGCTCATGAAGGACGAGCCCTACAAAAGGGAGCTTATCCTTGAGCACGCGGGGCAGGGGGAGGAGATATCCTTTTACAGGCAGAACGATTTCACCGACGTTTGCGCCGGCCCCCATCTGACCGATACCGGAAAGATCAAGGCCATAAAGCTGACCGCCACCAACGCGGCCTACTGGCGGGGCGACCAGAGCAACAAAGCCCTGAGCCGCATTTACGGCACGGCCTTTCCAAAGGCGAGCCAGCTCGCCGAGCATCTTGAAATGCTTGAGGAGGCAAAGCGCCGCGATCACCGCAAGCTGGGCAAGGAGCTAGAGCTCTTCACCATTCTGGAGGAGGGGCCCGGCTTCCCCTTCTTCCTGCCTAAGGGAGCCCTTATTAAGAACCTGCTTATGGAGTACTGGCGGGAGGTTCACCACAGGTGGGGCTATGTGGAAATATCTACCCCCGTGCTTCTCAATAAAGAGCTCTGGCTCCAGAGCGGGCACTGGGACCACTACAAGAACAACATGTACACCACCCTGATAGACGATGATACCTTTTGCGTAAAGCCCATGAACTGCCCCGGCGGTATGCTTGTATATAAGCAAAAGCCACACTCCTACAAGGACCTGCCCCTGCGTATGGCGGAGGTAGGGCTGGTTCACCGCCACGAAATGTCCGGCGCGCTCCACGGTCTTATGCGGGTGCGGTGCTTTAATCAGGACGACGCCCATATCTTTATGACAAAAGAGCAGATCAAAGATGAGATAAAGGGCGTGGCGCAGCTTATCGACGAGATATACAAAACCTTCGGGTTCGAGTATCACGTTGAGCTTTCCACCATGCCCGAGGACCACATGGGCGCCGAGGAGGACTGGGAGTCGGCGACCGAGGCCCTGCGCGAGGCAATCACCGAGCTGGGCTACAACTTTGTTATAAACGAGGGGGACGGCGCTTTTTACGGCCCCAAGCTTGATTTTCACCTGACCGACTGCATTGGCAGAACCTGGCAGTGCGGTACCATTCAGCTCGATTTTCAGATGCCGGAGCGGTTCGACCTTGAGTACACCGGGCCGGATAACCAGAAGCACCGCCCCGTTATGATTCACAGGGTGGCCTTTGGCAGCATCGAGCGGTTTATCGGCATATTAATTGAGCAGTTCGCGGGGGCCTTTCCTCTCTGGCTTTCCCCCGTGCAGGTCTGCGTTATCCCCATAGGCGACCGTCAGCTCGATTACGCCAGGGGGGTAGCCTCCCGTCTCGAGGAAAAGGGCCTGCGAGTAGTCATAGACGACCGCAACGAGAAGATGGGCTACAAAATCCGCGAGGCTCAGCTCCAGAAAACTCCCTATATGCTGGTAATCGGCGACCGGGAAATGGAAGCCGGCGAGGTTTCGGTCCGCTCCCGCAGGGACGGCGACAAGGGCAGCGCAAGGGTAGACGACTTTATAGCCGCGGCCTGCCTGGACGTGGAAACAAAATCACTGTAACAGTCTAGTGGTCTGCCCGGCCAGCTCTTATTTCTGGCCGGTCAAACCACTGGCGGGGAAGGGCTTCCTGCGGGAGCTCTTCCCCTTTTTTGCCATCTGTTGATTTCAATGCCTGATTTTGTTATAATATACAGGTATTAGGCGACGTTGTAGGGGGGAAAGCATGCGCAGGGATAACCGCGAGCCCAGAATAATTCACAGAAGCCGCCGTGGCGCCGAGCAGCCCCGGCAGACCGCGAGCCGCCGTGGCGGCGGGGTGCAGAAGCCCGGCCTGCTTGCGTTCGTTGTGCTGCTCATATATAAGAACCTGTATATACTTGGCGTTACCATGCTTAGGCGAAACAATCGCTTCCGGCGAATCTCAAAGCGCTCCTTCAACCGCCTTCGGGGCAGAAGCTACGCGAGGCTCGAGGCGTTTCTGGCCGATTTTGCCAATATATTCAGGCGAATATGGGCCCGTATTCGCGCGCCCTTTATCCGCATCGGGCTGATTCGCCGGCAGGTTGAGCCCATAATAGCCCGCGCCCGCGAGGAGGGTAAAATCCCCTTTAAGGCCTATGGCAGAATTATCGCCTCCTGGCTTCGGCTGCTTTTTACGATTTTTAGAACAATCTTTAACTATGCCGCTCCGGCGGCCATGGTGTTTGTGCTTTTTACCGCAATCGAAACCCAGCTCAACAAGGTGGTGGGCTTGGACGTTTACTACGCTGATACCGATACGCCTATCGGTTTTATACAGTATGAGTCTGATTTTGAGTATGCCGCCGATATCCTCAGGGGCCTCTACATATCCGAGGACCTTTACCGGGAGATAACCCCCCGGTTTAAGCTGCGCGAGCCCAAGCCAGGCGAAGGGTTTACCGAGCCCTCAGACCTTGCCGCCAGCATGATGGAGGCCTCGGGCGGAGAGGTGGCGCCGGGCTTTGGGCTTTATATCGACGGCGAGTTTTACGGCGCCGTGGCCGATTCGGGCGCAATCCTGGACGAGCTTACCGCTATAAGAACAAATAATTCGACCGGAGTTAAAGGCGAGGAGGTCGAATTTGTAAAGGACATTGCGGTAACCCGCCAAAGCCTTTACCCAAAATCCTCGGTAGTGAATATGGACGAGATGCGCAAGACACTTTACCAGACCGAAAGCGTGGACGAATACTATACCGTTGAGGCGGGCGATTCACTCTCACTTATCGCCTCCAAAACCGGGGTGCCCCAGGACACGATTATAGCCCTCAATGATGGAATCGAGGAAGAGGGCGTATACGAGGGGGATGTGCTTCTTCTCTCAAAGGCTCAGCCCTTCTTGCAGGTTCTTAACATCTACCCCACCGTTTACGAGGAGGAATTCCCCTACGATATCGAGGAGGTTCCCACCGGCCTTTACGCGCAGGGCTATTACGACGTGGAAAAACCCGGCGTACCCGGCGTTCGCGAGGTTAACGCAAAGATCCACAAAATCAACAATGTGGAGGTCAAACGTGAAATTATCGCCACCCGTGTTGTAAAAGAGCCGGTTACCGAGGTGGTCACGGTGGGGATACACGACCCCAAGGCGATGGCGGCCAACAGCGAAACCGCCCCCATTTCGGCCGGGGGCTTCATGTGGCCCACCCAGGGCGGCTCGATCGGCACCAGGCTTTGGGGCTACTACAACCACACCGGCGTAGATATCCCAAGACCATCCGGCACGCCTATATACGCCTCCAGGGCGGGAGTGGTAGTCCGGGCGCTTAACGGCAGCACGGGATACGGCAGGTATATCATCCTGGATCACGGCGACGGCTACGCAACCTACTACGCCCATTGCAGCCTGCTGTACGTGACCGCAGGTGATAAAGTAAAGCAGGGCGACGTCATAGGCCTGGTAGGCCGTACCGGCAACTCCACCGGAAACCACCTCCACTTTGAGGTCCGCTTCAACAACCAGGTGCTTGACCCCGCTGATTTTATCGGATACTACGGCTAGTAAGCCTTTATTCTTAATCGCGATCCGGCAAGACGAAAGACGCGCATGGGGTACCCTGCCATGCGCGTTTTCTGCCGCAAAAAAGCTTAAACTGATATTTTCGCCAAAATCACGATAAAGGAGAGCGCCGAGCATGGATAATCTATTTAAGGGCGCCTATACGCTCATACGTTCAAGGCGCAGGACAATTGCGCTTTACGTGCGCGGAGGCGCGGTAGAGGTTCGCGCTCCGGTTAATATGCCTAAGCGCGACGTTGAGCGGTTTGTCGCATCGAAAGAAGGATGGATCCTGGAGCGGCTCGCCGAAGCGGCGGAGCGTAAGGCCGCCCGTGCCGCCCTTACGTACGGTGACGCAGTCTCATTTCGCGGCGGCTCCTTCCCCATCGAAGCGGCTGAAACCGGCGCCGGCTTTGACGGGAATAGCTTCCGCCTGCCGCCGGGCCTGTCGCCGGAGGAAGTACAGGCGGCTTGCGCGCAGCTCTTAAAAACGCTTGCGAAGCAGGATTTGACGCGCCGCACTCGCGATTGGGCGCTGTTAATGTCAGTAGAGCCCGCCGCGGTCGGAATCACCGGCGCGAAAACCCGGTGGGGAAGCTGTTCGGGAAAAAAGAGCGTTAACTTTTCCTGGCGCCTCATCATGGCCGACGACGACGCCATTGACTACGTGGTAGTCCACGAGCTGGAGCATCTGTCTGAAATGAATCATTCGCCCCGTTTTTGGGCTATAGTGGAGCGCTTTCTGCCCGACTGGCGTGAGAGAAGGGCAAAGCTTGCGCGGCTACAGAGAAAGCTGGGCAGCGAGGCGTGGGCCTAGGCCCTTTGCCCGATGGGCTCGATAGCTTTTTATGGCGGATAGCATGAATGCTTACGAGCCCTGCGTTTTTATCCATTTTGCCAGGGTCTTATAAAGCAGCTCGGGCTCTATCGGCTTTGTAACATGGTCATTCATGCCGGCTTGCAGACTTTTCTCAAAGTCGCCCGACATAGCGTGGGCAGTCATGGCAATAATTGGTATGTTTTTAAAGCGATCGATTTTTCGTATCTCATGGGTTGCGGTGATGCCGTCCATCACAGGCATCTGGATATCCATCAATACCAGCGCGTAATCTCCCGACAGCAGTTTATCAATTGCTTCTTGTCCGTTACCCGCAACATCGACAGTATATCCTTCCTGCTTAAGCATTTCCTCGGCAATGATCTGATTGATTTCATTGTCTTCCGCCAGCAATATTGGCCTCACATGCATAACATTCCTGGGGGCGTCGGCCTTATTCTGTTCATGATCGGTAATTTGCTGCCGGGCTTGCTGATTAGCGCCGGCCAATTCAAATTCTGCCGTCAGGCAAAACTCTGTACCCCGGCCCGGTTCACTTACGCACCAAATTTCTCCGTGCATCATGTTCACCAGTTTTTTGCTTATCGCCAATCCCAACCCCGTACCGCCATACCTGCGGGTTGTAGAGGTGTCGGCCTGCATGAACGGAACAAAAAGCTCCTTAACCTGCAACGCATCCATTCCAATGCCTGTGTCTTTGACTGAAAACTGGAGTATAACTTTATTTTCTCTGCGAAAATTTTCTGAAACCGACAGGCAGACGCTACCTTTTTTTGTGAACTTGACGGCATTGCTTACAAGATTCATCAACACCTGCGCCAGGCGCAGCGGATCGCCCATCATACTTTCCGGCAGAGTTTGCGCAGCCAAGATATCAAAGGAAATCCCTTTATCTGAAATACTTTGCTCAAATATATCTGTCATCTGCTGAAGAATGTCAGAAAGCGAAAAACGCACACATTCCATCTCCAGCTTGCCCGCCTCAATCTTAGAAAAATCCAATATATCATTTATGATCCGCAACAGTGCCTTTGCCGACTGCTCGGCCTTGCCGATATAGTCAGACTGCTTTGCGGTAAGGGCGTCATCCTTATTGGACTGTAGCAGGTGTAGCATTCCCAGAATAGCGTTCATAGGCGTGCGGATTTCATGGCTCATGTTGGCAAGGAATTCACTTTTTGAGCGCGCGCTGTCCTCGGCGGCGTCACGCGCCAGACGCAGATCAGCTTCTACCTGGCGTATTTCGGTCATCATCTTTTTGTATTCGCGCAGGTCACGGGTATATCCGGCGACAATATAACCGTCCCCCCGCTTTACTCGCACCAGCGCAATCTCAGAGGGAACGGGCTCGCCGTTCAGCTTTTGGTGCATCCACACAAAAACGACTCCGCCCTCGTTGAAAG
>JAITVF010000020.1 GCA_031285945.1 Oscillospiraceae bacterium | reverse complement strand
GCTGCGGTTCGAATCGGTCGCGACTATATTACAGGTGCCGAGGTCGATGCCGATATCCAGAGAAGTCACCTTTTCACCGCCTCAAAGTTAATCAGCTGATTCCCTCTATTTACCCCGGTGTTCCCCGCCGGAATCGGGGAACACCCACGAAGTTATACGTGTTTCTCCCCCCTTCGGGGGGAGAAACACAGGTAAATAGAGACGCTCAGCTATAAAAGCTAACGCCGGTCTTTCGCGCGCGCCTATATATCCCATTATAGGGATATTTGCAGAAAAAGCAAGAAAGGCAAGAATATTAGGGCTTGTAGCGGCATAACAGCTATACGGCCCGGGCCATATTCCTTTCGGTTCCGGCTGCGGTCAGGGCCAGAACCGAGGCGGCGCCGCCATCTTTGCGGATTTTCGCGCAGGCGTCGAGAGTCGCGCCGGTGGTCATTATATCGTCCACCAGCAGAATCCTGGCCCCCTTAATCCGCGCTATGGCAAGGCCGTAGCGCTCGGGCGCGGAATCAACCCGCCCTTTTTTATCGAGGGCGTGCTGAAAAACCGCCGCACCCACGCAGCGCAGCACCCGCATTCTGTGGGGGAGCGCAAGGCTTTTGGCGACCTCGGCCGCCAGAAGCTCCGCCTGGTTAAAGCCCCGCGCCGAAAGCTTGTCGGGGTGGATAGGAACCTCGGTTACAAGGTCGAAGCCAATGTCGCCCTCCAGAGCGTCGCGCAGGGCAAGAACCATCTCATCCGCCAGGAACCGCGCGGTCCTCATATCGGGCGTCTTTTTAAGGCGAAGAAGGGCGTTGCGGGTCTGGTGGCGGTAATGGAGCGCGCTGACCGCCTGCTCGAAGGCCCACGCGTTGCCGGGGCGGCAGACGCAGCCGCCGGTGGTTTTTCCGCAAAGAGCGCAGAGGACGCCGTCCACCCGGTCTGGCCGGCAGCGGGCGCATATGTAATTGTCGGGGGCGACCGCGTCGCCGCAAAGAACACACCCACTGGGGAACAGCAGGCTGAGGAACCGGTCCAGGGCTTGCGACATGGAATCCCCCCCCCGCGTCGGCGCAGAAAACGCCGAGGCGTATTATTGACAATTAAGCGCCGCGCGCTTATAATAAAGGTGACAGGGCGGCCGCCTGACGGTTAGCCTGCTAGGTTATAAAAAAGTAACCGCAGCTTTCCGAGGGCTGGGCGGTTACTTTTTTGCGTTAATTATCGCAACGACCAGCATACCGAACATTATCAGCAGATATATGCTCTCGTATGTAGTCACGGCCTCACCCCCTTATTGGGGAGTCAGGCTAACCGCCGGTTGGCATACCCTGCCACTTGGGATATTATAGCATTTTAAGCCGAAAAAGGGAAGCGCTCATTGACAATTAAGCGCCGCGCGCTTATAATAAAAGTGACAGGGCAGCCGCCTGACGGTTAGCCTGCTTGGTTATAAAAAGTAACCGCGCTGCTTACCGGGCTAGGCGGTTACTTTTTTGCGTTAATAATCGCAACGACCAGCATACCGAACATTATCAGCAGATATATGCTCTCGTATGTAGTCACGGCCTCACCCCCTTACTGGGGAGTCAGGCCAACCGCCGGTTGAGGGCTTTATTGACCCGCCGGAATTGCACCTCTGGGGTTCGCGGCGCTGCCGGCGGTTACGGCCGTGTCACGGCTTTTGGCCCGACACGCTCTGCTCGAGCAGATCCTTAAGCCTTGTGTAGCGCAGGACCTTGCGGTCGTTGTCTACCATGCGCCGGACGGTATCGGGCCTGCCCAGGATTATAAGAAGCTTTTTGGCCCTTGTTACCCCGGTGTAGAGTATGTTGCGGTAATAGAGCTTATCGTGGTAGCTCATAAGGGGAATGATCACGGCCTCGAACTCGCTGCCCTGGCTCTTGTGAACGGTTACGGCGTAGGCGTGCTCGATTTCGTCGGCCATGTCGATGGAATACTGCGCAACCCGGTCGTCGAAGCGGACCAGTATGGTCTGGCTGGGGCGGTCGATCATCTCGACCAGGCCTATGTCCCCGTTAAAAACTCCGGCGCCGTTTTCGCCGTTGTCGCGGCGCCAGGGGATATCGTAGTTGTTCTTAACCTGCATGACCTTGTCCCCCTCCCGAAAGGTTACGCTGCCGAAGAGAAACTGCGCCTTCATCGCGTCCTTGGGGTTAAGGGCCTGCTGAAGGGCGCGGTTCAGCTCCACCGTACCCAGCGCCCCCACGCGGCTGGGCGCTATCACCTGGATATCGGTTACGGGGTCGTACCCGTAGGCGGCGGGGAGCCTGCGCAGGCATAGGTCGGCGACAGTGCTAAGGGTATCCTGGTAGCTTCCCGACTGCTCGAGGAAGAAGAAGTCGGAATCGCGCAGGTTTAAGGGGGGCGTTTCTCCGGCTACAATGGCGTGGGCCCCCGTAACAATGGCCGAAAGCTCCGCCTGACGGAATATCCGGCTTAAGTGCAGGGTCGGGATAACGTCGCTCTCAATAAGATCGCGCAAAAGATTCCCCGGGCCCACCGAGGGGAGCTGGTTGGGGTCGCCGACCAGGATAAGGCGGCAGGACATCCGCATGGCCTTTAAGAGGCTCTGCATCAGAGGGGTATCCACCATGCTGACCTCGTCGAGGATTATGGCGTTTACCCGCAGGGGGTTGGCTTCGTCCCGCTTGAATTTGTGGCGGCCGGTGTCGGGATCGCGAAAATCCACCTCCAGCAGCCGGTGCACGGTGGAGGCCTCACGGCCGGTGACCTCGCTTATCCTCTTTGCCGCCCGCCCCGTGGGGGCCGCCAGGGCCACCTTTTCGCCCCGCCCCTCGAGCAGGGTAAGTATGGCGTTTAAGGCTGTGGTCTTGCCGGTGCCGGGGCCGCCGGTCAGTATAAATATACGGGAGGAAAGGGCCATGGCGACGGCCCTTTTTTGCAGCGGGTCGTATTCTATGCCAAGGCTTTTCTGGAGCCCCTCGATCTCTTTTGAAAAATCGGGCGCCTCCCCCGGCGGCGTGGCGCAAAGCAAAAGAGCGATTCTGCCGGCTATAAAGGTTTCGGCCTCGTATAGCCTCGCGAGGTAGATGAATTCTCTGCCGTCAAAGGTATCGGATACAATCTCGCAGTCGCGCGAGGCCTCCTCAAGCGCGTTCTCCAGGAGCTCCTCCTCCCCCGCGACGTCGAGCATTTCGGCGGCGGTCGCAAGGAGCCGGTTCCGGGGCAGGCATGTGTGGCCGTTTCGCAGGTTGTGGGTCAGTACCCGCGAAAGCCCCGCCCTGAGTCGGCGGGGGTCCTCGGGGGAAAAGCCGAGGCTCGTGGCAATCACGTCGGCTGTTTCGAACGCGAGCTCCACAGGCTCGTTCATGAGAAGATAAGGGTTGCTCTCGACCATATCTTTGGTCAGCGCGCCCCAGAGCTTCCAGATTCTTATGGAAGAGGAGGAATCTACGCCGAATTTAGCGAGATAAAGCATAACCGACCGTAGCCCGAAGATTCTGCGGTACTGGTCGAATATATCGGCCGCCTTTGCCTGGGACAGGCCCCGGACCTCCGAGAGCTTTTCGTGATCCTTCTCGATTACCTCCAGGGTACCGTCGCCGAAGCGGTCGACTATACGCCGGGCCAGGGCGGGGCCGATCCCCTTTATTATGCCGGAGCTTAAGTATTTAAGAATAGCGGTGGAGGTGGCGGGCATATGGCGCTCGCAGACCTCGGCTCTAAACTGCTGGCCGTAGGTGGGGTGTGTAGAGTAACGCCCCGTTACCGAAAGCTCCTCGCCGGCGGTTACGCCTGGAATTTCTCCCACAACCGTTTCCAGAGTCGCGCCGGTATCGAGCTCCATGACCACATAGCCCGAGTCGGCGTTCTGGTAGACAATGGCCTCAACCGTCCCCGAAAGGGTAATAAGGGGCGAATTTTCCTTTTGCACGGCCAAGCCCCCTTTTTTTACCCCTAATACTGTTCCGCATTTAAAATACTTCTTTCTATTGCTTCCCCCGCCTCTGGCGGGGAAGCAATAGAGTAATATTATAAAAGCATTTTATTTGTGCCTACTATTTTATCAGAAGTTGTGGAAAAAATAAAGCCGTGAGGGTTTTTTGCCCCTCACGGCTCTGTATGAATTGCTTATTTAAGCTAAAACTATTTAAGCTCAACCTTTGCGCCGGCTTCGGCGAGCTGCTTCTGAAGGGCTTCGGCGTCGGCCTTGGGCATGGCTTCCTTGACTGCCTTGGGAGCGCCGTCGACCAGCTCCTTGGCTTCCTTGAGGCCGAGACCGGTGACTTCCTTTACGATCTTGATGACGCCCATCTTGGCCTGGCCGGCGTCGATCAGCACAACGTCAAACTCGGTCTTCTCCTCGGGCTCGGCTGCGGCTGCCGCGGGGGCGGCGGCGGCGACCGCTACGGGGGCGGCGGCGGAAACGCCGAATTCTTCTTCAAGGGCCTTTACAAGCTCGGCGCACTCCATAACGGTGAGAAGCTTAACGTCCTCGATCAGCTTTAAAACTTTATCAGATGCCATTTTATTTTCCTCCAAAATATAGTGTAGTTGTTATTTTAGTCTTATTTGCCCGTTAATCAGGCAGAGAGCCTGCCGCTTTCGGCGATCTGGTTAAGAGCGATAACAAGGCCGCGAATATTGGCGTTGAGAACATTGGCAAAGCCGGAAATGGGCGCGTTGAAGCCGCGCAGAACCATGGCGACGAGCTCCTCGCGCGAGGGCAGGTCGGAAAGCTTTTTTACCCCCTCGGCGCCTAGAACCTCGCCCTCAACAAAGCCCGCCTTGACTGCGAACTTCCCGCGGGAAGCTTCGGCGTACTTTACAAGAATTTTGGCGGCGGTGGAGTAATCAGGGGATATGGCTATGGCGGTGCTACCCACAAGCACGTCGTTAACGGTTTCCATCCCGGCGTTTTCCATGGCCCGCCTCAAAAGGGAATTCTTGACCACCATGTAGCGGACGCCCGCCTCGCGCAGCTCTTTGCGCAGCTTTGTGTCGTTCAGGACCGAAATTCCCTTGTAATCGACTATAACCCCTGTGGTGGCGGCCTTGACCATCTCGGTGAGCTCGGCCACCTCTTGCTGCTTTTGCCTGAGTATAACTTCACTTGGCAACAGTTTTCACCTCCCCGGCGCGTTTTAAGGCGCCTGCTTAATGAGCCGACAACAATCCGTAAGCCGTAAGCAAAACAAAAAGCGCGCCCTTCGCAAGACTGCGAAAAAACGCGCGAACTCACAAATACCCTGTGAATCAACGTTTTTTCCTCGGCAGGCCGGCCTTTAAGCCATTTAAGCCGCGAGCCGCGGCGCCTGCTGTCTTGGGAATGTTGACAGCAACTGATATTATACCCCGGGGGCTGGGGATTTGTCAAGGGGCTGCTAAGCGAATTCGCGAATTCAAAGCCGCGCCCGCCAGGGCCAGACGCGGCCGCCCGCCGGATAACGTTATATTTTTACTTGTATTCACATTTTTGGATGATATAATAATAATGGGTAAAATTTGAGTAAAATTCATGCAAAGGCCCGCAGAG
>JAITVF010000199.1 GCA_031285945.1 Oscillospiraceae bacterium | reverse complement strand
CTGAGTTCTGGCGCTCAGCATGATTATCCCCACCGAGCCCGAGATGGCGCGTATCTGCTTGCAGACCTCAAAGCCGTCGAGCCCAGGCATCATTACATCGAGCAGCACGATGTCAAAATCCCCGTCCGAGGCCTTAAAGGCTTCGAGCGCGCCCTCTCCGGTCGCTACCTCGGTGACCTCGTAACCCGCGCGGCGCATGTTAATGACCACAAAATCGCGAATAACGTCCTCGTCCTCCGCAATAAGGATCTTTCTCAATAATATCGTCTCCTTTCCGCTATAGCAGGGTAAAGAGCCTAGCCACCTCCGGCCCGGTTACGGCCAGAGTCTCCTGTGGCAGGGGGGGTATCCACGCGTAATACTGAAAGAGCCCCCTTTCGGTTATTTTCTCATAGTAATCGGTAAAAGAGTCCCGGTAATCGCGAACGTCGTAGACCCAAATCCGCAAAAGCTCGATGGGCGGCGCCTGAGTTTCCTGGTCGATCCCGTAAAACCGCCACTCGTTAGATTCCAGATCGCGCAGAATCGTCACGTTGTCCATCCAGCGCAGGGGAAGGAAGAACATGTATCCCGCAAATTCGTTTATGACGGCGTACTCAACATCCACAAACTCCCCGTTCGCCGAGGGTCTGAGCCAGGTTATCAAGGGCGGCGGCGCAAGGTCGCTCTCGGGTACATCGCCGGGGAAGCTGGAAATCGTAGGAACGCAAAATGTCCCGTTTGAGTGCAGGTCTGTGCTGAGCATATCGTCCGCGCGGATTGTCTGGCTGTAAAGGGCTCCTTCCGCTTCCGACACAACGGCGGAAAGGCCGTTTTTGCTCACCTCAAAAATCTCGGTGGCAGTGTTGTTGTCGTCGTTTATCTCATCCACCAGCACTCCCCAGACATTGTTCCAGAGCAGACTGCGCCTGACCTGATGAACCCCCACCGCCTGTGTCGCGAGGCGCGCCTCCCCAATTGGGGCGATAATGCCCTCCGCCATGCGGCCCATAAGCGAAAGCAGGTATTCGCCCGAAAAGTCCTGCGAAACGACCGCGATCTCCGTCAGCCCGTCGCCTTGGTAATCGCCATAGTCAAGGGCGCTGTATTCTGTTTCAAGCTCCGGGCTTAATCTGCCCCCCAAAAAGGAGTAAACGCTCAGCGTAGCGCCGCCCGAAGCGCTTCCCGCATCCTTCCAGCCCACCAGCAGGCATTCGCCGTCCACATCCAGCACCGGTGCAAAGGCCACAAAATCCACCTGGTCGCCGGCGCCGGTCAAATCGTAGGCAAGGGTCCAGTCCCCCTCCTCGCCCTCCTTGAGGACCTTGGCTCTAACGATCCCCGAGTCCTCGGCGGCGTCTTCGTTGTAGACGTAAAAGACTATCGCTTCCTCAAGGCCGTCCCTGTCCAGGTCGCGAAAGACAAAGGGGGAGCGGTAATCGCCGCTCTGGGGATATTTCCAGGTGATGGTCCCAAGCCCCAGGGAGGTATCGAGCGCCGCCTCAACCCTTGTCTGGCGTTCGGTGAGGCTGGGCGGCTCGAGAAGATCCTCCGGCGCGAGAGACAGCGGCGAGCAGGAGGAGAGGGTAAGCAGGCAAAGCGCCGCAAAGAAAAGCCCCTTCCGCAAAAGCTCCACCCCTTTACATCTATAAGCCGAAGACATGCCCTAGGCTGCCCTCCATTTTACTTTAAACCTCGGTAAAAGTCAATCGTAATGCGGTTTTTGGCCGCGTTCTCCGCACGGTCGCATCAAATCGCGTATAGCCTCCCCGGCGGCTATCATACCCGCCACCGGAGGTACAAACGAGACGCTGCCCACCGCCGTACGCCCCCTACCGGCTGCCGGATCGCCGCGTTCCCCCGCCCGCGCGGGTAAAAGCGGCGGCTCATCCGACCACACAACCCGCAGTGAGGGAACGCCTTTTCGGCGCAGCTCCCGGCGCATCACACGGGCCAGCGGGCATATGTCGGTTTTATAGATATCGCTTACCCGAAAGCGCGTGGGATCCAGCTTGTTTCCCGTTCCCATGCAGCTTATAAGCGGAATCCCCATGCCGCTGCAGCTAACCGCCAGAAAAAGCTTGGCCGAAACATTGTCGACCGCGTCGACCACATAGTCGGGCTTTGTTTCCTTTAGAATTCCCGGTATGTTTTCTTTATCCAGAAATAATATAAGCGGCTCGGCCCGACACCCCGGCGCGACCTCGGCGATTCTTTTCGACATCGCGTCGGCCTTGTGCTTCCCCATAGCCTGGCTGGAGGCCACAAGCTGCCGGTTGAGGTTTGAGGGCGTTACCACGTCGGCGTCTACAAGAATCAGCCTGCCAATCCCGCTCCTCGCCAAAGCCTCGGCCGCAGCCGATCCGACCCCGCCCAGCCCCGCGACCATAACCGCAGAACCCCTAAGCCGACCGAGGGCAGCCTGTCCAATCAATATCTCAATCCGGTCCAGCGGGTTCTCCGCCAAAGCTTTACACTCCCCCCGCTTGCCATGCCATTTATATCATATGCGTAGTATATCACATTCCAGCCTACAATTCCTGAATATTTTGGAAACAGGGGCAATTCTGTTGTAAGATTCGATTATTATACTAAAAGTAATTAATAAGTCAAGATTCCGCTCCACCTAACAGCAGTAATACTACTCCGCGATTAAGAATCCGTGTTCAGTAAGCAGTAAAACGAAGAAATAACCCCACAAGGTAATAAGGGGGTATGAGCAATGGGATACGAAACAGATTTGACAGATACGCAGTGGGAGGAGATAGAAG
>JAITVF010000188.1 GCA_031285945.1 Oscillospiraceae bacterium | reverse complement strand
AGTGCGATAAATATCTCACCCCAAGGTATTCAGAACCTCACCCCGATATCATGTACCGGTTTATAAGCCGGGAGCCTGATATAAAAGCTCGTTGGCGCGCCGCCGGACAGGCCCCCTCCTGCTCCGGCCGCGTCGAGGGCTTTTTTTAGGCCGGTACTTGTCCCACTCCAAAATATAGTTGCGATAAACTATAACGGGCGGCCAAGTGGGGGCCGCCCGTTATTTTTGCTTACGGGTTCTTATACTATTCCGCATTTAATACTACTCCGCATTTAAAATACTTCTTTCTATTGCTTCCCCCGCCTCTGGCGGGGGAAGCAATAGAGTAATATTATAAAAGCATTTTATTTGCGGATTAGTATTACTTTTCGACCGGAACCTGAATTTCGGTGAGCCAGTCCTCCGCGTTTTCTTTGTTCCAGACGCCGTCGATGTAGCTTTCGCGTATATTGTCGGTGATTCGGTAACCGTTCTGTTCAGCCCATTTTACGGCGTAGGCGTAGGCCGAGCCTATTTTTTCGTAGGGGCCGCGGTGAAGAACCGCAACAGCCGTGATGGCGGGAATCTCCTTAAACACAATCCCTTCTCCATCCTTACCGGGGCTTACAACCGCCTGACAAATTTCCACGCTGATGTCGGTGTCTCTGTATTCGCCGTCGAGATATACGTTGAAACAGTAGTCCGGCTCCACGCATTTGATTCCGGGGTTTAGCCCCGTCACCTTTTTCCCCAGCGACGGCATAATCTCGTTTAAGCTCGAGTAGCCCGGAATAGTGGTTCTGTAGGAATATACCGTATAGGACGGGATTTCCTTGATGACTGCCTGATACTCCATTAAAGCGCCCTCTTTTCTTTCATTAATGTAGTTGTTAAGCCGGAAGAGCCTGTCTGCGACAGTTATCGCTTCGCATTCGAGCTCGGCTTTGCGCCCTAAAAAGATACCCGCGGCGTTGTGGCCATCAACAATAGCGGTAATCTCCGGGATGGAAAAGCCCATCTGCCTGAGCGCGATAATTTCGTTGAGCCGAAAAAGCTGAGCCGTCGTGTAATAGCGGTAGCCGGTTTCATCGTCCACATGGGCGGGGGTTAAAAGCCCCACCTCATTGTAGTGATGAAGGGTCTTGACGGTAACCTTTCCGAGCTTCGAAAACATGCCGATGCGGTACATTGGCGCCGCCCTTTCTCTTCCGTTGCTACAATACTACAGCCTCCGGTAACCGGAGAGTCAAGAGGGAAATTATCTTTTTATCAAACAAGCCCAATTTAAAGCGTAAAAAAGCGGAACAATGCCGTTACGGTTGAGTCTGCCCGTTTATAAACCTGTCGGCGTCCTCCCTGAGGCTGGCGACGGCCTCTTCTACGGCGGCGTGGTCTCTGCCGGTTACCGTATAGTAGACTTTAATCTTGGGCTCGGTGCCGGAAGGGCGAACAAGCACCGAGCTTCCGGTTTTAAGGTGGAACTCGATCATGTTAGTTTTGGGCAGAGCCATCTTCTCACCCGATATAAGATCTGCGCCGTTTTGATAGTCGAGCGCCCGGATAACGGGATCTGTCGCGATTTCGGCGGGGGTAAAATCGCGCAGGCGATTCATGATGCCGGCCATCTGCGCCATTCCGCGTTCGCCTTCATACATGAAGTTGTCAACCGCGCTAAAAAATATCCCGTGCTTTTGGTAAATATCCTCAAGTATATCTATAAGAGTTTTGCCCTGCTTTTTGTAGTAAGCGGCCATCTCGGCCACCAGCATGGAGGAGTTTACCGCGTCCTTATCCCGAACGTAAGCACCCGAAAGATACCCGCAGCTTTCTTCGAACGCGAAGATAAAGCGGGCCTCCTCGCCTGATTTTTCGAGCTCGGCGATAACCTCTCCCACATACTTAAAGCCGGTGAGGACGCTGCGCGTTTCTACGCCGTAGCCACCGGCAACCAGATCGGAAAGCCGTGTGGATACTACCGAGCGAACCGCCACCGGATTTTTGGGCATTGTGCCCAGCTCCGCCCGCGTGCGGCAGATATAGTCGAGGAGCAGAACGCCAATCTCGTTGCCGGTCAGGATGCGGTAATCGCCCCGGTGGCGAAGTGCCACGCCAAGCCGGTCGCAGTCGGGGTCGGTGGCGATTAGCAGGTCGGCGCCTTTTTCCCGGCAGAGTGAAAGGCCCAGCGCAAGAGCCTCTTTGGTTTCGGGATTGGGGTATGGGCAGGTGGGGAAGTCGCCGTTTGGCTCCTCCTGCTCGGGCACTACGATCACGTCGGTCACGCCCAGCTTTTTTAGCGCCAAGCGCACCGATTTGTTCCCGGCGCCGTTGAGAGGGGTATATACGATCTTGAGATCAGCGTCCCGGCAGACCCCTGGGCGAAGGGCCTCTTTCATGACACGGTCGATATAGCGGGCCAAAAAGTCGTCGGGGATATACTCGATGAGGCCTTTTTCCAGCGCCTCGTCAAAATCCATCGAGGCTACGCCGGTAAAAAGATCGGCGGAAAGGATCGCACTCTGAACCGCGTCGGCCTCCTCCGGACCGATCTGGCAGCCGTCGGGGCCGTAGACCTTGTAGCCGTTGTAGGGGGCCGGATTGTGGCTGGCGGTGATGACCACGCCGGTATCGCACTTAAGCTCCCTGACCGCGTAGGAAAGGGAGGGCGTGGGGGTGAGCTCCCGGAAGAGAAATGCCTTTACCCCGTTGGCGGCAAAAACCTGGGCCGCCTTGCGGGCGAAGGCGTCGGAGCGGTTGCGGCTGTCGTAGGCTATTGCGGCGCGGGGCGCCTCGCTTTTGGTTTTTACATATTCCGCAAGCCCTTGGGTTGCCCTGCCGACGGTGTAGCTGTTCATGCGGTTGGTGCCGGCGCCGAGAATTCCCCTAAGCCCCGCCGTGCCAAAGCTGAGGTCGCGGTAAAAGCGGTCGGAAATTTCGCTTTCGTCGTCGGCTACGGCCATAAGCTCGGCGAGGGTCGGCTCGTCGCCGGTCGTCGATTTTTTCCACAGACTGTAAATTTCTATTGGCGTCACAGATCAAAACCCCTTTTCCGTCAGTAAATTATAATAACATCAGTATACCACAGCTCGTCTTCTTTTTTGTCGCGTTAGTGAGATTTTTATTTGGGTTAGTATTGCATGATATAGCCGCGTGTTATGCCGCGGGCAGATTATTTATTGATAGACTATAATTGCGTCTCCCCCTAGGCAGAGGAGACGCAATCGTCGGCGGGTTATCGTATAAAGTTTGTCCATACCTTAGGCTCGGTTTTTGGCAGTTGAACTCCCGCTTTGCGTCCTGCCTCGACTGATTTTAAGAGCCACGCCATGTTTCTTCCCAGAACCCGCATGGTGTGCATACCTTCCCCGTCCTTGCGCACCTCTTCGGCGTCGGCGCCGTAAACCCCGTTCCAGTACAGCGAGCCCACCGTCATCATGCCGGATATCGAGAAATATTTGTTAAGCTGGTCAAGGGTAACGGTTGTTCCGGCACGCCTGGCGACCGCGACCGCGGCGCCCGCCTTAAACGCGAAATCTCCGCCCGAGAAAAAGAAGCGATCTAAAAAAGCGGTGATCCCGCCCGACGCGGAAGCGTAATGAACCGGCGACCCGAACACGAAGCCGTCGACCCCGCTCACCTTTTTTTTCGCTACGTTTACGGCATCGTCATAAACACAGAGCCCGTCCCCTTTTTCATGGCAGACCCCGCACTGAGTGCAGCTCTGTATTGGCGACACGCCGATGTGAAAAAGCTCGGTTTCGATTCCTTCCTCTTTAAGCGCGCCCTCAACCTCCGACAGGGCCGCCCAGGTGGAGCCCTTGGCGTGGGCGCTTCCGTTAATGAGCAATAGCTTCATTGATCCTCATCCTTTCCAATTCTGCAAGCAAATATATATTTATTATATCATGTTTACATGATATAATTGCGCATCCAAAGGCGGGCCATAAAATACAATAGCCGCAGCCTTTGCGGCTATTGTACCACATAATCGGGTCGAATCAACAGTAAATTGCTATTAATGGGGAGTTTTTTCTCGCTATTCTCAAAACGAAAAGGCAGCCGGGTTAGGGCTGCCTTTTGGGGCGGGCATTTGTCTTACTATCTGGATATTCGTTCGATCCTTATAGCCGTCTGAGGCTTCTCAAGCTCGATCGCTTTCTCTACCGCAATACGGCTAAGCGCGGCCGGGTCGCTGATACCGTTCTTTTCAAAGGAAAGAATGAACTCTCCGGTTTCTCCATCGTAGACCGCTACTATCTCAGAGTCTGTGGCCGTACTGGCAATATATTCACTTCCGGGCGAGAAGGAGGCCAATTCTTCAGGCGTCAGATCGGGATACTCCTGCAGAACGGCGGCAAAAGCGGAAACGCTAAAAAGGCATATAATAAGCACGCTGACAACTGACAAGCTAATTATTCTCATTTAGAGTTATCTCCATTCTTAATATAATGTACAATCGCTGCTTCCTGTCCTATGTGTACCAGTCCGTGTGGATATAAGTCTCTCGTAGTCGCAATAGAAGCAATATCTGTAGGTATAATCTTGTTTTTTTATATCGCAACAGAACTTGTCTTGCTAAATCATCAGCATCACCATTCCTTCTCCTATTATCCTTGCGGTAATACCCGCCCGACCGCAAGGATACTGTAAGTAAAGTATACAGTACCCCCTCATAATTGTCAATGAATTCCATTTATATTTCAACTTTTTGTCATTTTAGGTTAGATTATAGTGCGCGAAAAGGCCGCCCTTAATTCCGGGCGGCCTCAATAGCTTTAGCTTAGCCTTACGCCGAGGGTTTTGTCCTCGCCGTTCTGGTCCCTCGCTTTACCGGCGCGGCCGTAAGCTTCAGCGGCCGGGGCTTGCGGGACGGATCATAAGAGATGATCGGGTTGCCTAGCCTAAGAACGGTGTCGCGGGTGACCTCTACCGATTCGATGGTGTGGTCCGAGGGGGTCTGGTACATAACGTCCTCGAGAACGTCCTCCATGATGGACCTGAGGCCACGCGCTCCGGTTTTGCGCTCGATTGCTATTCTGGCGATTTCCTCGAGCGCTTCCTTTGTAAAGGTGAGCTCCACGCCGTCCATTTTGAGCAGGCGCTGATACTGCTTTACGATGGCGTTTTTAGGCTGGGTCAGTATTTTTATGAGCTGCTCGACATCAAGAGAATTCAACGTGGTAATAACGGGTATTCTGCCCACAAGCTCGGGTATAAGGCCGTATTTGACCAGATCGTGCGGCTCCACCCTAGCGAGGAGATTGTTGACCTCCTTCTCCTTTTTATCGGCGATGACCGCGCCGAACCCCAGGGTGGTGGTGTGAATACGCTTATCGACCAGCTTTTCGATGCCGTCAAAGGCTCCGCCGCAGATAAACAGAATGTTGGAGGTATCTATTCGGATAAACTCCTGATTGGGGTGCTTTCTTCCGCCGTTGGGGGGCACGTTTGAAACGGTCCCCTCCAAAATCTTGAGAAGGGCCTGCTGCACTCCCTCGCCGCTCACGTCTCGGGTAATGGAGGCGTTTTCCGACTTCCTCGCGATTTTGTCGATTTCATCCACATAGATTATGCCGCGTTCGGCCCGTTCAACGTCAAAGTCGGCGGCCTGGATTAAGCGCAGCAGAATGTTTTCCACGTCCTCGCCCACATATCCGGCCTCGGTCAGGGTGGTCGCGTCGGCTATGGCAAAGGGGACGTTGAGAACCTTAGCGAGCGTCTGAGCCAGCATGGTTTTTCCCACGCCGGTGGGCCCCAGCAAAAGCACATTGCTCTTTTGGAGCTCAACATCGCTGCCGTCGTCGCTGAAGATGCGCTTATAGTGGTTGTAAACAGCTATTGACAAAGCTTTTTTCGCTTTATCCTGCCCAATTACGTACTGATCCAGGATTTTTTTCATTTCCTTGGGCTGCAGGATAGACACGCCGCCCTGGGCTTTCTGCTGACCTGAGGGGGCGCTGCGGGAAGCCTCGTAGGGGTCTTCGCCTTCCAGAACGGACTGGCAGAGCTCGATACATTCATCGCAGATGCATACGCCCGGCCCCGCGATCATCCGGCCTACCTCGTCCTGCATCTTTCCGCAGAAGGAGCATCGCAGAATGCGGTTGTCCACAGACTTAGACATATACAAAAATCCTTTCGTAAAAGGGGCGTGAGTTAAAAAATTACCGTTTATCCAGTATTTTGTCGATAATACCGTAGGAAAGCGCCTCCGGCGCGTCCATGAAGTTATCGCGGTCGGTATCGCGCTCTATTACCTCAAGGGTTTGGCCGGTATGCTCGCTCATCAGGCGGTTGAGGGTGTTGCGGGTGCGGATAATGCGCTCCGCGTGAATCTTTATATCCGAAGCTTGGCCACGGGTTCCCCCCGCCGGCTGATGGATCATGATTTCGGCGTGAGGGGTAGCCATCCGCTTTCCCTTGGCGCCGGCGCAGAGAAGAAACGCCCCCATCGACGCGGCCATACCTATGCAAATGGTAGAAACATCGCATTTAAGATACTGCATGGTGTCGTAAATGGCCATGCCGGAGGTTATAGAGCCGCCGGGGCTGTTGATATAAAGGTTGATGTCCTTATCCGGGTCTATCCCCTCAAGGTAGATCATCTGCGCCACAACAAGGCTGGCCGTAACGTCGTTCACCTCGTCGCAGAGCATAATGATGCGGTCGTTGAGCAGTCTTGAGTAGATGTCGTAGCTGCGCTCGCCGCGATTGGTTTGCTCGACTACCATTGGAACCAGCGCCATAGATTCGTATACCTCCATCTATTACTTTACGCTTCGCCGTCTTCCTCCGCCTTCTTTTTAGCGGGGGCTTTTTTGGCGGCGGGCTTCTTTTTAGGCTTTTCCTCTCCGGCCTCCGCCACAGAAATCCCCTCCGGCGCATTCGCGTCCTCGCCGGCCGGCTCTTCTTCGTTTGCGGGGGCTTTTTCCTCGGGAACCTCGGTCACCTTCGCGCTTTCGCGGATAAGGTCGCTCGCTTTTTTGCAGAGCAGGTCCTCGCGGATGTCCTTTTCGGAGAATATTCTTTTAATCTCGGCCACATCCCGCGAATAGGTCTTCGAAAGCTCCTCGTATTGCTTCTCTATCTCTTCTTCGGGCAGCTCAAAGCCTTCTAAAACAGAAATTTTCTCAAGCGCGAGGCGGATCTTAACCTGCCGCTCGGCCTGATTTCTAAAGCTCTCTCTGAACTGGGCCTTATCCATGCCGGTGTATTGCAGGTAGATATCGATGTTCATGCCCTGCGAGCGCAGCCGGTAATCGAAATCCTGAACCATCTCGTCTATTCTGTGCTCGAACATAACCTCGGGGATATCTCCCTTAACGCCCTCGACAACGGTATCTATAAGCTTTGTTTCCATCTCGTCGTCCGAGCGGCGGGTCTTCGATTCCTCCTGGCGCCTGCGCACGTCGGCCTTAAGCTCATCAAGGGTGTCGAACTCGCTTACGTCCCTCGCGAACTCGTCGTCGGCCTCGGGCAGCTGCCTTTCCTTGATCTCGCAAAGCTTTACCTTGAAGACGGCGGCCTTGCCGGACATTTCCTCGGCGTGGTATTCCTCGGGGAAGGTTACGGTTACGTCGAACTCGTCGCCGGAGGAGTGACCGGCGATCTGGTCCTCAAAGCCGGGGATAAAGGAACCGGAGCCCAGCTCGAGGCTGTGACTTTCGCCTTTGCCCCCCGCGAAGGGAACGCCGTCGATAAAGCCCTCAAAGTCGATTACGGCCGTATCGCCCGTTTGGGCCGCGCGATTTTCAACGGCAACTATACGGGCGTTCTGCTCGCGCATCC
>JAITVF010000156.1 GCA_031285945.1 Oscillospiraceae bacterium | reverse complement strand
TCTGCGTGCTGGCGGCCACCACGGCGCTGCGGGCAAGGTAGGGCGCTTTGTCTGCGCCGATTCTTAATTCTTTAATTCTTAATTGCCATTTTATGCTCCCATTTTCTGGGGCTATACGCGGAGGATCACGCATGGAACAGACAAAGACCGTGTTAATCGAGGGCATGACCTGCGCCGCCTGCGCGAGGCGGGTGGAAAAGGTATCGTCGCGGCAGGCCGGCGTAATTTCGGCCTCGGTAAACTACGCTACCGAAAAGCTTACCCTGACTGTCGAATCCTCCGCCTTTAGTGAGGAGTCGCTCTTTGCCGCCGTTAAAAAGGCGGGCTATGCCCTTAAGCTCCCCGATCCCGCAAGGGCCGTCATCCCCGTTGAGGGTATGACCTGCGCCGCCTGCGCCGCCCGGATAGAAAGGGGGCTTGCAAAGCTTCCCGGCGTGGGTAAGGCCACGGTCAACTACGGGGCGGAGGTGGCCGAGGTTATCTTTGACCCCGGGCTCGTAAGGCTTTCGGAGCTGCGGGCCCTTATAGAGAGGCTGGGCTATAAGGCGCCCGAAGCAAAGCGCGCGCCCGACGAGACAGCCGCCCGCAAGGAGCGGGAGCTAGCCGTAATATGGCGCGGGTTTAAGCTCTCGGCGGGTTTTACCATTCCCCTTTTATATATCGCCATGGCGCCCATGATCCCGGGGCTTCCGGGCGGCGGTCTGCCCTTGTTTATGCGGCCGCAGGTCAACCCGCTGCTGTTTGGGCTTATACAGCTTATTTTAGCCCTTCCCGTCGTCTTTGTGGGGCGCGGGTTTTATAAGGCGGGCTTTCGCGCCCTTTTTCTCGGCGCTCCTAATATGGACAGCCTAATCGCCGTGGGCACCGGAGCCGCCATTCTCTACAGCTTAGCCTCCCTCTTCCGGCTTGCCGGGGGGGACGCCCACGCCGCCCACTCACTTTATTTTGAGTCGGCGGGGGCGATCATAACCCTGATTCTGCTGGGCAAATCGCTTGAGGCAAGGTCAAGAGGTAAAACCGGCGAGGCTATACGAAAGCTTATGGATTTATCACCCCCGTCGGCGACTCTTATTCGCGGGGAGGAGGAAGTCTTAGTCCCCCTTGAGGAGGTCGCGGCCGGCGATATCCTTTTGGTCCGGCCCGGGGAAAAGATCCCGGTGGACGGCGTAGTCCTTTCGGGCCATTCGGCGGTGGACGAATCGGTTCTCACCGGTGAGAGCATGCCGGTCGACAAGTCGGAGGGGGACAGGGTAATCGGCGCTTCCCTGAACGCCAACGGCTCGTTGCGGATAAAGGCCTTAAAGGTCGGCGGCGACACGGCCCTGGCCGGAATTATAAGGCTGGTGGAGGAGGCGCAGGGCTCAAAGGCCCCCATAGCCCGCCTCGCCGACGTTGTCAGCGGCTTTTTTGTACCCATTGTTATAGGCGTTGCTACTGTAAGCGCTCTGGCGTGGCTTTTGGCGGGAAAGGGGCCGGCCTTTTCCCTGACGATATTTATCTCGGTGCTGGTCATTGCCTGCCCCTGCGCCCTAGGGCTCGCCACCCCCGCCGCCATTATGACGGGAACCGGGCGGGGAGCCGAGAAGGGCGTGCTCATTAAAAGCGGGGCGGCCCTGGAAACCGCCCACAAGACCC
This sequence comes from Oscillospiraceae bacterium, assembly GCA_031285945.1. Lineage (GTDB taxonomy): Bacteria > Bacillota > Clostridia > Oscillospirales > Ruminococcaceae > WRAV01. The sequence goes on along the minus strand of JAITVF010000156.1, from coordinate 7,144 downwards.
AGGTAGTAGTATTAGACAAAACAGGAACCATCACCGCCGGAAAACCGTCGGTCACCGACATAGTACCCGCCGCCGGCGTTGCGCCCGATGAGCTTCTCGCCCTCGCCGCCGCGGCCGAGCGGGATTCAGAGCACCCATTAGGTCTCGCTATTGTGGCCGCAGCAAAGCAAAAAGGCCTTACGCTTGCGCCCGTGGGTGACTTTTACGCAATCCCCGGCGAGGGGATATCCGTTACCGTAAACGGAAAAGCCTGTCAGGTAGGAAACCGCGGGCTTCTCGAGAAAGCCGGGGTCGATCTCACCGAGTCCTTAGAGGGAGCTAAGCGGCTTGCCGGCGAGGGCAAAACCCCAATATTCGTCGCCATGGATAATAAGCCGCTGGGTATTATAGCGGTGGCCGACGTGGTCAGGCCGGGGAGCAGGGAGGCTATATCCAGGCTCAGGGAAATGGGGATGGAGGTCGTCATGCTGACCGGCGACAACCGCGGCACAGCCGCAGCCATTGCCCGGGAGGTGGGGGTAACCTCTGTAATAGCGGAGGTCTTGCCCTGGGATAAGGCCTCAAGGATCGAGGCCCTTCAGCGAGAGGGCAAAACGGTGGCTATGGTGGGGGACGGCGTAAACGACGCCCCAGCCCTAGCCAGAGCCGATATTGGCGTTGCCATAGGCTCAGGCGCCGACGTAGCCATAGAATCCGCCGATATAGTGCTCATGCGCGGCGACCTTGCCGATGTTCCCGCCGCCTTTTCACTTTCGCGGGCCACTATTCGGGTGATAAAGCAAAATCTTTTTTGGGCGTTCGGCTACAACACGGTGGGAATACCCGTGGCGGCGGGGCTTCTCTATCTCTTTGGCGGGCCGCTGCTGAGCCCCATGCTGGCCGCCGCGGCCATGAGCCTGAGCTCGGTGTCGGTGGTAACAAACGCGCTGAGGCTGCGAAGATTTTAGCAAAAAGCACAAGCCTGCGCCTTGACTCTTTCTTGCGGATATGGTATGATAACCGGGCGCCGGTTTTGCTTTAACCGGGAGGCTATTTCTACGACTCAATAAAGAGGTGAAAATAGATGCGAGAAGGCATTCATCCGAAATACGAGCCCCTTGTCATTCGTTGCGCGTGCGGCAACGAGATCCCTACATCCTCCACCAGGAAGGACATCCGCGTGGAAATCTGCTCCAAGTGCCACCCCTTCTTTACCGGCACCCAAAAGCTGGTAGACAGCGGCGGCCGTGTTGATCGCTTTAAGAAGCGCTTTAACTTGGACAAGTAGTCTGCGGGGGCGTGCGTAAGAGTTAAAGGTGGCGCTAAAGGGCGCCGCCTTTGATTGCGTCTGCCATGATTAAAAGGGGGCGTTTTGTGAAGAGCTACGCCACAATAGAGGGGGCGGCGGAGGCCGAGCTTGTCGAAAAGCGATCCCGGTTTTTGTCTCTCGCCTCCCCCGTACGGGATGAGGGCGAGGCTTCTCTCTTGCTGAGCCAAATCCGCGCCCGCCGCCACGACGCCTCGCACCACTGCTACGCCTATATACTGAGGGCGGGCGGAATCCGGCGCTACTCCGACGACGGCGAGCCCTCCGGCACCGCGGGGATGCCGATACTTGAGGTTCTGCGCCGCCGCGGGCTTTCGGATACAATGGTAACGGTCACCCGCTATTTCGGCGGAGTTCTGCTGGGGGCGGGCGGGCTGACCCGCGCCTATTCGCAGAGCGCGGCCCTTTGCCTGGACTCAGCCGTTGTGCTTGACATGCGCCCCTGCGCCGTAATAACGCTGACTGTGCCCTACAGCCTTTACGGTAAGCTTAAAAACATCCTGCCGGCATATGGCGTTAAAACGCTTGCCGATAGCTTCGGCGAAGAGGTTTCGCTCACCCTGCGCCTGGAAAAGGACCGCCTGCCCGCCCTTTGCGGGGAGCTTTCGGAGCTTACGGCGGGCGCTGTGCGGCCCCTTCTTCTGCGGGAGGAATTCGCGCCCTTATAGCCGAATTTTTACAGGGTATAAATATTTTGAGCTTTTTGCGGGAAAAAAGAAGGACTTTTCAGGAACTGACACTATAATATCTTATACGAGGGGGCGCGGGGTTATGAGCATCCGGGAGGAAATCGAGCGCCGGGAGCGGGAGTATCTTAGCGGGCGGGCCGCTTTTTCCGACAGCACCCGGGGCAGAGCGATTAAATCGGCGCCCTGCGATATCCGCACCGAGTATCAGCGCGACCGCGACCGTGTCATCCATTCAAAGGCCTTTCGCCGCCTTATGAACAAGACCCAGGTTTTTCTCTCGCCAGAGGGGGATCACTACCGCACCCGGCTCACCCACACCCTGGAGGTGTGCCAGATAGCCAGGACGGTCGCCCGGGCCCTTAGCCTCAACGAGGACCTCACCGAGGCCATAGCCCTTGGCCACGACCTTGGCCACACGCCCTTCGGCCACGCCGGGGAAAGCGTGCTCAACGAGGTTTGCCCCCACGGCTTTGTACACGCCGAGCAGAGCGTAAGAGTGGTGGAAGCCCTCGAAAACGGGGGCAGGGGGCTGAACCTGACCTTTGAGGTCCGCGACGGCATACGCCGCCACTCCTCGGGTCAGGAGGCCGAAACCCTTGAGGGCCGCGTTGTGCGCTACGCCGACAAGATCGCCTATATGAGCCACGATATCGACGACGCCATAAGGGCGGGCGTTTTAACCCGGGAGGATATTCCGCCGCACCTGCGAAAGAGGCTGGGGGATACGAAATCCCGCCGGATTACCGCGTTTGTGGACGCGCTTATAGAAAACTCGGGTGAGAATATAGGCCTGGGGCCTTGCCTGAGCCTCTACGAGGAGCTAAGGAGCTTTCTGTTCGAGGCCGTATATTTTAACCCCGCCGCCAAAAAAGAGGAGGGCAAGGCCCGTGAGATGGTCCGCTACCTCTACTTGCACTTTACGAAAAAGCCCGAAGGGCTGCCCCCCGAATACCAAAAAATCGCCGGTGAGGCAGACGTTCCGCGCGCTGTCTGCGATTACATATCGGGAATGAGCGACCGCTACTGCGTAGCCGTCTTTGAAGGGCTTTTTATCCCCAGATCGTGGGCGTGACTTGTAATCTTCCCCTCATGAGCAGGGTTGTATTTACAGCGGCCCGGTCGCGGGCGCTACTGCGGCCGCCGGCTAAAGGCCCGCAGACTATACGGCTAAAGGAGAAAACATAATGTTTAAAAAGCTTGTTCCCCTGTCGCTTGCCCTATTAATGGTTCTTGCCCTTGCCGCCTGCTCAGGCAAGGACGATACGCCCGGTGAGGATAATCCCGGGGCGGGATCTTCCCCGGCAAGTCTGCCCCCCCAGCTTTCTGTTCCCGCCCCGCAGGGAATAACCCCGCCCCTGGCCGAAGCGCCGGAGGAGGAAGACTCCGCGCCGGGGGAAGACCCCGTAGAAGAGATGCCGCCCGATTTAGGCGATCAGCCCTCCGAGCCGGAGGCAGGCGATGAGAGCGACGAGAGCGAAGGGGAAGCCTCCGGCTCTTCCATCGGCCCGACCCCTCTGGCGGCCAATTTCCCCGTAAGTGTCGGAACCATTGACGCTACCGGAGCGGCTCAGGGCGAAACGCGGGAGCTTTTGGTCTCGCTGCCCGCCGGCTGGTCGGTCGGAAGCTCGATCCTCTATTTTGAGGGGGGCAAGATCGGCGAGATTGAGCCCTGCCGGATCGCCGACAACCCCGACGATCCCTATGGGGCCCTTAACCTGCCGGGCGAATATCAGACAGTTGACGTTAACGGCGAACGGTGGATAACCTGGGCCGCCGAAAGCTCGGCTTGGGATCAAGGCTCGGGAAGCGCCGCCGCCATAACCACCCGCCACTACTACAAGGCGGAAGGGAATATGGTGCTCGGAATGTACCTATACCTTTTTTACGACGGCTCCCCCACGGTAAACGAGGGGACGGCGCTTGATATCTTCGCGAGCCTCGGCACGGCAAACCCGAACACATGACCGCCAGCGGCCCGCGGGATTTAGAAGCTGTGTTCATATATCCGGGGAGGTGGCCAGCCTTTGATTCCCGACAGCTTTATAGAGCGGCTCAGGGACTCGGCCGATATCGAGCGGATAGTCTCGTCTTATGTCGCCCTTAAAAGGCGGGGGCGTATTCTGACCGGCTGCTGCCCCTTTCACTCGGAAAAAACCCCGTCCTTTACCGTTTATACCGACAGCGACCCCCACTTTTACTGCTTCGGCTGCCAAAAGGGCGGGGACGTGATCACCTTTATAAGGGAGATTGAAAACCTCGAATATGTCGAGGCCGTTAAGTTCCTCGCCGAAAAAGCCGGTCTTACCGTACCCGACGAGGGGGCCGACGACGGCTCCTCCAGGCGCAAGGCCCGGGTTCTCGAGATAAACCGCGCGGCTGCCAAGTTCTTTTACGAGCGCCTTATATCCCCTCAGGGGGAAGCGGGGCTTAAGTACCTTTCGGGGCGGGGCCTTACCCAAAAGACTATTCGCCGCTTTGGTCTCGGCTACAGCCCCGACAGCTGGGACGCACTGTCGGGCCACCTTAAGTCTCAGGGCTTTAGTGAGGATGAGCTGATATTGGCGGCGGTGGCGGCAAGGGGGCGAAACGGCCGGCTTTACGACCAGTTCCGCGGGCGCGTGATCTTTCCCATAATCGACCTGCGGGGTAACGTGGTCGGCTTTGGGGGCAGAGCCCTTTCCGATAAAGGGCCAAAATATCTCAACTCCTCCGATACCCCCGTCTTTAAAAAATCCCACAATCTATACGCCCTTAACTTTGCCAAGGCGGCAAAGCCGGACAGGCTTCTGCTGGCCGAGGGCTACATGGATGTCATATCCCTGCACCAGGCCGGCTTCGTTAACGCGGTCGCCACCCTGGGAACGGCCCTTACCCAGGAGCAGGCCCGTTTAATATCCCGCTACGCGGGGGAGGCGGTTCTCTGCTACGACTCCGATTCCGCAGGGCAAAAGGCGGCGAGAAGGGCCATAAACATCTTTTCGGGCCTTAGCGTCGAGGTCAGGGTGCCCGACATGCAGGGCGCCAAGGACCCCGACGAGTACATACAAAAATTTGGCCCCCAGCGCTTTCTTTCCCTGATAGAGGCGGGAAAAAGCGCCCTGACCTGGGAGGTCGAAAAGCTCAAGGCCGCCCACGGCCTTGATTCGCCCGAGGGGCAAACCGCCTTTTTAAACGACTTCTGCAAGCTTATGGCCGAGGTGGGTACGGCGCTCCAGCGCGAGGTTTACGTTTCGCAGATTTCCAGGGAATTAGGGGTCGGCAGGGAGCGCATAAGCGCGGCCGTCGAGGCGGCCCGCAAGCGAAGGGCGGGCGCGGCCGAAAGAAAAAGCGCACATAATTTGCGCGCATATGTGCAGGATAATCGAACCGGGCAGCCGTTCGCGCGGTCTCAGGTAGAGCTTTCCGCAGCGGTGGCCGAGCGGGGTCTGATATCTATATTGATGCAAAATCCCGATTATTACGACGATATCCGGTCAAAAATTACAGTCGGGGATTTTATTTCCCCCGATCACGCCGCAATATTCGGGGCCATATGCGCCCTTCTTGAAGAACGCAGGGTTCCCGAGCTTATCCACCTTTCGGGAAGACTCGACACTAAAGAGATCGCAAGGCTTTCCGAAATTATGTCTTTGGGGCGGGATATCCGCTTTTATAAAGAGCAGGCGCCGGAATTCATTGCAGCCATAAAGGCGGCAAGGCTTAAAAAAAGCCCGGAGGAGCTTGGCAAAATGACGCCAGAGGAGCTTAAGGACTACATAAACGAGCAGCGAAGCCGCAAATTTTAGGAGGAGACCGCTTGGCTAATCAGGAGAAAAAGCAGCGCCTGATCGATGATCTGGTGGAGCACGGCAAACAAAAGGGCAAGCTCACCACCAAGGAGATCAACGATGTGCTCGAAGAGCTCGAGTTTGACATGGAACAAATAGACAAGCTCTACGATATGCTCGAAAGTCTTAACGTCGAAGTGGTTGAAAACCTGGCCCAGTCCATAGACCTGGATATAGCGGTGGCTATTCCCGCCAGCGAGGATCTCGAGAGCGCCCTTTCAGCCGAGGGAATCAATATCGACGATCCCGTAAAGGTCTATCTCAAGGAGATAGGGCGCGTTCCGCTGCTCACCCCCGAGGAGGAGGTCGAGCTGGCCACCCGGATGGACGAGGGCGACCCCTACGCCAGAAAGCGCCTCTCCGAGGCCAACCTCAGGCTGGTGGTCAGCATAGCCAAGCGCTATGTGGGCCGCGGGATGCAGTTTCTCGATCTTATTCAGGAGGGGAACCTGGGCCTTATTAAGGCGGTCGAAAAGTTCGATCACACCAAGGGCTTTAAATTCTCTACCTACGCCACCTGGTGGATTCGCCAGGCCATCACCAGGGCCATAGCCGATCAGGCCAGGACCATAAGGATTCCGGTTCATATGGTAGAGACCATCAACAAGGTAAAAAAGATCTCGAGCCAGCTTTTGCACAAAAACGGCCACGAGCCCACTGCTGAGGAAATTGCCGAGGATCTCGAAATGCCGGTTGAAAAGGTGCGCGAAATAATGCGTATAAGCCAAGAGCCGGTCTCTCTCGAAACCCCCATCGGCGAGGAGGAGGACAGCCACCTGGGCGATTTCATCCCCGACGACGACGCCCCCGCCCCAGCCGAGGCCGCCTCTCACACCCTTTTGCGCGAGCAGCTCGGCGAGGTTCTCGCCACCCTCACCGACAGGGAGGAAAAGGTCCTCAGGCTTCGGTTCGGCCTGGAGGACGGGCGGAGCCGCACCCTGGAGGAGGTTGGCAAGGAGTTTTCGGTCACCCGGGAGCGCATCCGACAGATAGAGGCAAAGGCTCTGCGCAAGCTCCGCCACCCCAGCCGCTCAAAAAAGCTCAAGGACTTTCTCGAATAAGGCATACGCCCTCTTCCCGCGCCTGGGGAAGAGGCCTTGCGCCGGCGCGCTACATATGATCACTTGGGGGGACCTTGCCTTGCGCATAACGCTTGAGGCGGATTACGCGATACGTATAATCGATACCCTGGCCCGTCAGGGGGTAAGAGTGGAGGCAAGAACGATTGCCGAAAAATCCCAGGTAACTCTGCGGTTTTCTCTCAAAATACTCCGAAAGCTGGTGGCCGCGGGGCTGGTAAAATCCTTTAAGGGCGCCCAGGG
>JAITVF010000143.1 GCA_031285945.1 Oscillospiraceae bacterium | reverse complement strand
TAGCCAAACGGCGATTAATGCTACTCCGCATTTAAAATACTTCTTTCTATTGCTTCCCCCGCCTCTGGCGGGGGAAGCAATAGAGCAATATTATAAAAGGGCGTTTCGTTATTGCGAACTCTCACCGCAATAACAAAACGTCCCTTAGTATGCGCTAACGGCTAAAAGCTGTGCGCTATAGTCGAATCGACTATAGCAGCTGCCCGCCCCTCACCCTTGGCTTCCCTTGCCCTGCTGTATCAGCTCGCGTATCTGGTCTAGGCGGATATCGGCCTGGCGCTTTATAAGGTTAGAGCCGGCCTTGTTCGTCTTTGCCATAAAGTAAAAGGTCCTGGCCTTATCAAGGTCCCCAACCCGCTGGTAAAGATCGCCTATGATAAACGAGACCTGCTGCACCTTCTTTTCGTTTAAGTTAAAGTTTTCGTAGGAATAAAGGTAGCAGCTAAGGCATTCTTTTGTCGAGTATTCGCACATAGCCTGATCGCCCAGATCCCCGTAAAGCCTCGAAAGCTTCTGCCACAGCGAGCCCTGGATGAGCTGGTGGTCGTCAAAGCAGAGGGGCGCGCAGCTTATGGCCAGGTAATAGCCCGCGAATACCGTAAAGGTATCGCGCTCATATCCCTCCCGGACGGCCGTTTCGGGCCTGAACCGCGCAAGCTCATCGTCCAGCCGCGAGGCAAGCCGCTTCGAGACCTTTGCGAACTCCTCAGAGGGCGTACTCAAAAGGCATTTTGGGCATGTGGTGATCTCGTAGTACATGGGCTCTATATCCTTATAGCGGGAGCGCAGCTCCTCCTCCGAGCTTTCGCGGCGAAGGCGGGAGGATATAACGGCAAGGCTCGTGAACGTGTGTCCGCAAACGGGGCAGGTAACGCTGTCGGCATAAAGATATTCTGAAAGCGAGTTGTCTATAGGCAGCTGGTAATTCCCGTGCCCCTCGGGAAAGAGCGCGCTGCTGCGCGATGCTTTGCTCTGCGCCTCTCTGAGCTTTTTGGCGGCCGTTCCCGACCTTACGTCGGCAAGGAGCTCATCGTATTCTTTCTGAAGCGCTTCCTTCTTACCTACTATTCCCTCTATTATTGAGAAGGTCAGGTCGGGCGAGGTAGCAAAGAATTCCTCGGCGTTCTGCCGGTTTACCGCAGCCGCAATAACGTCGGATTCGGCCACCGCAGTCTCCTTTGGGGGCAGCCCCGAAAAAAGGGACTCCTCGCCCACAAATCCGCCCGGCCCCAGCGTACGGGCAAGCTGTCTTTCTGACGTTTCGTATTTTCTGTATACGCCGACCTCACCCTGTAAAAAAATCAGCATCTCTCCGGCCGTCGCCGCGCCCTCCCGCGCGATCACCGCGCCTTTCGCAAAGCGCCTCACCGCCGAAAGCCTGAGCAGTGCGCCAAGATTTTTCAAGGCCGCTCCCCCTCTCTAAAAATGTTACACTATTGCTCCCCCCGCCTTGGGCCGGGGAAGCAATAGTAAAAATTATTTTAAACGCGCAATAGTATAATTATACAGGGCCGCCGTATCACCCCGGTCATAAAACCCCCGTAAAAACCCGAGCCCCGCAAAAGCGGGGCTGTGATTTTTGTTAAACGCGTACTACTGTCAAAGCCTTCAGGCTATCTCCTCGAGGTCTAGGTTAAGACCGTCCAGCGAGATTTTAGCGTTTCGCAGAAGGGGGAATTCCCCTTCCGGGTCGGCCTGATAAAACTCGAGATAGGCGCTCACCCTGTAGAGTCTCGAGTTCCTTCCCGCCCCCGTAAAGCCCCGCTGAGCGCTCTCGGCGGAATAAAGGTCGAGCGCAGTTATAACGCAGGCGCCCTCCTCAACGCTGCCGGGCAGCTCTGTAACGCTTTGCGCGGTCGCCTCGCCGCCTGGAGCAAAGCTAAGCACGTGCAAAATCCCGTCGTTTACCCGAGCGTCCAGGAGCTCTCCCGGCTGGCTTATCGGCGCTTTCGCCACAGGGTTTTCGGGATCTTTAAAGTCAACGGACAGAATAAGGGCTCCGTCTTGAGTTTTACCAACAATCGCCGCCTTATCCCGCTCCGTGAAGAAAAAGCTTATCTCAGTCATTTTGGGGATATCCACCCGGCTTACCATAAGATTGTTCTCAGCGTTTAACAGCTCAAGCGCGTAAGGGGCCTCAGCCATGATATCGGGGTTTCCCTCGTTTGAGCGGTACACCAGCGCATACCCGCCGGCGATTTCGCCAATATAGACCGATTCGCTGCCGCCTACCGCGTAAGAATCGCCCTCTGCCTGAGGCTGCGCAAAAACAGAGCCCTCCCCCCCGTCCTGAGTTGCCCCGGACGAGGCCGGCTGATACTCCTCAGGCGAATGGGTGATCGGGATTCCGTCCACCTCGGCTATTAATTGCTCGGTCTCGCCGTCCGGACCGTCCTCCCCTGCCTTAGGCGCCTGGTCCGCCTCGGAGGATTCCCCCACAGCAAGGGAGAGCTCTCCGCTAATAACGTCGTCGCCCGGTCTGCCAAGCCCCCAGGAAAGCCCCACAATCAGCAAAAACGCGGCCGCATAGGTAACGCCAGAGCGCCAGTTGAGCCACTTTTTAGGTATTATAAGCTCCGCCTTTGTTTTGGGCGCCGGAATATTCGCAATTAATTCCAGCATCCGGTCACCCCGCAACGATTCGGGCACAGGCGGCTCAATGGCGCAAAGAACCCTGCGCAGGTACTTAATTTCCAGGTTGACCTCCCTGTTTTCGGAATAGCCCGCCAACATCGTCTACCTCATTTCCATAGCGTTCAACGTACTTTTTGCTCCGCCCCGTCTTCCTCGCCCAGCATTTTGCGCAGCTTTGCCAGCGCCCTGTGCAGCTTGGAGGATACCGTGCCCTGCGGCGACTGAAGAATAGCGGCAATTTCTTTTGTGGTATACCCCTGTACCGCCGAAAGAGCTATGATTTCGCGCTCCTGAGGCGACAGCCTCGAAAGAGCGCCGAGCACCGTCACCTGCTCCGAAACATCGGAAGAAAGGTCGGCGTCGTCTGAAAGGGACACTACAAAGCTATCAATGTCAAAGGTGTTCTTATGCTTTACGTAATCGGCAATCCTGCGCTTACACCGGATGGCAAGTATCTTCATCATCCAGGGCTTGAAGCTTCCCGCGTCCCTAAGATTGGCTATGCCCTTCCACGCCTCGATAAAAGCTTCGCTTACGGCATCCTCCGCATCGTGGGAATTTCCAAGCATATACAGAGCAATCTTGTAAAGATCAGGCGCGATCGACTCGTACACCTGGGCAAAGCTCTGCCGGTCGCCCTTTCGGGCGGCCTCGACCTTTATAACATCAACTACCACCGGTTCACCACCATTGATGTGCGGCCACATAATAAGTGTAGATTTTAAGCCAATCTGCTGCAAATAATCAAAACTTTTACCCGCAGCCGCACCTCCGCAGGCAAAAAAAGACAAACCGTGCCGATAAGCCGTAAGGTCATATTAGCATAAAAACAACGCAAATACAGTATAATCGCGCGCCCAAAAGCCTTTGTGGCTATTATATCATGTTTACATGATATAATTGGCCATCGCCGTAAGGCGGGCCATAAGTTATAATTGCCGCGCCCTTTGTGGCTATTATATCATGTTTACAACGAAAAGAGAACCGGCACGCTTACCCCGGTTCTCTTTTTCATGGCTCCCCAAGTTGGACTCGAACCAACGACCCTGCGGTTAACAGCCGCATGCTCTACCAACTGAGCTATTGAGGAAAACAAGGCGGATTATAACCGCAAGATTTCATGCCTGCGCAAA
>JAITVF010000133.1 GCA_031285945.1 Oscillospiraceae bacterium | reverse complement strand
TATCGTGGATTCCAAAAGCTATTGCCTTGGCTACGGCGGCCCGGTAATGGAGGCGGCCGCGAGAGCGCGCGAGGGTAAATCCGCCCCCGAAATCCTTGCCTTTTTAGAGGATTGCTTTTGCCGAACCGAAATTTACCTTGGCGTTTACTCCCTTGATTTTGCTAAAAGATCGGGCAGAATAGGCGCCGCCACCGCCTTTGTGGGGGACGTTCTGGGCCTTAGGCCGGTTATCTCCATGATAGACGGCTCCACAAAAGTCGTCGACAGGGTAAGGGGCGAAAGAAACCTTGCCCCCAGGATATTTTCCATCTACAAAGAGCAGCTTATTAAGCGCGACTCCCGCCCGCTGGTGGTATGCGGCAGCGAGCCCGAGTGGGGCGAGCAGCTCGCCTGTCTTTTAAAAGAAGAGCTGGGCGCAATGCCGCCTGTCTACCGCGCCGGAGCCGCCATCACCATAAACGCCGGCCCCCGTATGGTCGCCCTGGTCGCCAGGGGAAAAACCCGCCCGCCCCACGGCGTATGAAAACAGCCGCTTTAGTCTTGCATGTATAATCGATTAACTTGAAAATCTGCTATGAATATAACAATTCTCCCTTGTAATAAGACCTTAAAGGGGGTAGAATAATTTTGCCGCGCAAATATCAGGAAGGATGGGAAAAAGGTTATGGCGCTTGATAAAAAGAACATCGACGATATTGAGGTTTCGGGTAAACGGGCGCTTGTTCGCTGCGACTTTAACGTTCCGCTAAAGGAAGGAGTCATCACCAGTGACAAGCGTATCGTAGCCTCGCTGCCCACCATACGGGCCCTTATAAAAAAAGGGGCGCGAGTTATTCTCTGCTCCCATTTAGGCCGGCCAAAGGGAAAGGCCGCCCCTGAGTTTTCCCTCGCCCCCGTAGCCGCCCGCCTCTCGCAGCTGCTGGAAATTCCCGTAGCCTTCGCCAACGACGTTGTCGGCGAGGACGCTAAGGCAAAAGCGGCCTCCCTTAAGGACGGCCAGGTCATGCTGCTCGAGAACCTGCGCTTTCATAAAGAAGAAACCGACAACGATCCCGCCTTTGCAAGGCAGCTGGCCTCACTGGCCGAGGTTTACGTCAACGACGCCTTCGGCACCGCCCACCGGGCCCACGCCTCCACCGAGGGGGTAGCCCGTTACCTGCCCGCCGTCTGCGGTTATCTTATACAAAAAGAGATTGAGTTTATGGGCGGCGCCCTCGATAACCCCAGGCGCCCCTTTGTGGCGATACTCGGCGGCGCAAAGGTCAGCGACAAAATCGGGGTAATAAAAAACCTGCTCTCAAAAGCCGATACCCTTATAATAGGCGGCGGAATGGCCTATACCTTTTTTAAGGCGCAGGGCCGCGCAATCGGCAATTCCCTCTGCGAGGACGATAAGCTCGAGGTCGCGAGGGAAATCATCTCCGAGGCCGATAAAACAGGCACAAGGCTTCTTCTGCCGGCCGACAACCGTATAGCCGACAGATTCGCCGCCGACGCCGAATCCAAAGTCTGTGGCAACGGCGATATCCCCGACGGCTGGATGGGAATGGATATAGGCCCCGAGACCGAAATCCTTTTCGCCGAGGCGCTTAAGGGCGCCGGCACCGTCCTCTGGAACGGCCCCATGGGCGTGTTCGAGATGGAAAGCTTCGCGGGCGGCACCAACGCCGTGGCCAAAGCGGTGGCCGAATCCGGCGCGGTTTCGATTATAGGCGGGGGCGATAGCGTAGCCGCCGTTACAAAGCTGGGCTATGCCGATAAGATGAGCCACATTTCCACCGGCGGCGGTGCCTCCCTCGAATTCCTCGAGGGGATCGAGCTCCCCGGCATAGCCGCGCTGCTGGATAAATAAGGGGGATATAGCAATGAACAAAGCTCTGCGCCCCGCCGTAATAGCGGGCAACTGGAAGATGAACAAAACCCGCCCCGAGACAAAGGCCCTTCTTAATGAGCTACTGCCTCTTGTTAAGGACGCCACCTGCCAGGTAATTGTATGCCCTCCCTTTACCTGCCTCGAAACGGCCGTCTCAGCCCTTGCGGGCACAAATATAAAGGTGGGCGCCCAGAACTGCCACTGGGCGGATAACGGAGCCTTTACCGGCGAGGTTTCGGCCGGAATGCTTTTTGAAATGGGCGTATCCCACGTAATTATAGGCCACTCTGAGCGCCGCCAGTACTTCGGCGAGACTGACGAAACGGTCAACAAGCGGGTCCGCGCCGCCCTTGACGCGGGGCTCGGGGTCATACTCTGCGTGGGCGAAACCCTTTCGCAAAGAGAGTGTGAGATCACCGGCGACATACTCGCCCTACAGACAAAAATAGCCCTTATGGGCGTTACAGGCAAAGAGCTCGGCCGTATTGTAATAGCCTATGAGCCGGTATGGGCCATAGGCACCGGGCGCACCGCCACCGCCGAGCAGGCCGACGAGGCCTGCGGCGGCATACGCGGGGTGGTCGCGGGCCTCTATGGCGACAGCGCGGCGGGCGGTCTTGCGATCCAATACGGCGGCTCAATGAACGCGGCCAACGCCTCCGAGCTTTTGGGGCGGCCCCACGTGGATGGCGGCCTTATCGGCGGCGCGTCTCTTAAGCCCGCCGACTTTGCCGCCATCGTGGCGGCGGCGTGCCAATAAATACCCCTCGCAAAAAAATGCTTATCCCCCGCCCAAGGCGCGGGGGATAAGCTAAGGACACTTAAAAAGACGGGAGCGTCTATGAAAAAAACAACCCTGCTTATGATTCTCGACGGCTTCGGCCATAATCCCGATAGCTACGGTAACGCCGTTTCGCGGGCGAATACCCCCAATCTCGACCGGCTTATTCAAAGCTGCCCCAACACGCTTATAGGCGCTTCGGGGATGGACGTGGGCCTTCCCGAGGGGCAGATGGGCAACTCGGAGGTAGGCCACACCAACATAGGGGCGGGCCGAATCGTCTACCAGGAGCTGACCCGCATTACAAAGGCAATTGCCGACGGCGACTTTTTCGAGAATTCCGCCTTTCTCGAGGCGGTCGAAAACTGCAAGCGAAAGGGCGGAGCCCTTCATCTTATGGGGCTTTTGTCAGACGGCGGCGTCCACAGCCACAACACCCACCTTTACGCCCTCCTTGAGCTTGCCAAGAGCCACGGGCTGCAAAGGGTCTTCATCCACTGCTTTATGGACGGCCGCGACGTTCCCCCCGATTCGGGCAGGGGCTTTATGGCCGAGCTTATTAGTAAGACCGAGGAAATCGGCGCCGGCAAAATCGCCACCATTATGGGCCGCTATTACGCCATGGACCGGGATAAGCGCTGGGACCGGGTTATAAAGGCTTACTCGGCCATGGTCCACGGCGAGGGAGTTCTCAACTCAGACCCCCTCGACGTCATGGCAAAGAGCTACGAGGCGGGAGTGACCGACGAATTCGTCCTCCCGTCAGTCTGCACCCAGGACGGAATGATAAGGGAGGACGACAGCGTCATCTTCTTTAACTTCCGGCCCGACCGGGCGAGGGAGATTACAAGGGCGCTGGTCGATCCCGATTTCGAGGGCTTTACCCGCAAAGGCTTCTTTAGGCTCTGCTGGGTCTGCATGACCCAATACGACAGCTCCATGCCCAACGTGCTTACGGCCTACCGGCCCCAGTCGCTTGGCAACACCCTGGGCAAATATATTTCCTCCCTGGGTATGAACCAGCTGCGGATAGCCGAAACCGAAAAATACGCCCACGTAACCTTTTTCTTCAACGGCGGGGTCGAGCAGCCGGATGAATGCGAGGACAGGGCCCTCATCCCCTCGCCAAGGGTGGCGACCTACGATCTTCAGCCGCAAATGAGCGCGGCGGAGGTCACCGACGAGCTTATAGCCCGGCTTGAAACCGGCAAATACGATCTTATTATACTCAATTACGCCAACTGCGATATGGTAGGCCACACCGGCGTTTACGAGGCGGCGGTCCGGGCGGTGGAAGCGGTGGACGGCTGCGTGGGCCGGGTAATCGAAAAGCTTCTCGCTCTGGGGGGGCAGGCTCTTATAACCGCCGACCACGGCAACGCCGACAAAATGTACGAGCCCGACGGCGCCCCGTTTACCGCCCACACCACAAACCCCGTACCCTTAATAGCGGTAGGTACAAAGGGCTGTGGCCTGGCCCCTCTAGGCGAGGGCCGCCTCGCCGACCTGGCCCCCACCCTGCTCGAGATGATGAGCCTTGAAAAGCCCAGCGAAATGACCGGCAAATCGCTGCTCAGGCAGCAGCCGTCCAGCTAAGCTAAAGGGCTACGCCCTTTCGCCCAGCATCTCTATTATCCTGGGTATGGCGGCGGCTCCGTCGGCGCGGCCGTCCCTGTAAAGGGCAAGCAGCTTGTTTTTGTCCCTTTCCAGCCGGTCGAGCTCCACCCTTTTGCCCGGGCGGATTACAACGGCCCGGCCCGCCTTCTCCTCCTCCTCCACAAGCTCAAGGGCCCTGTTGTAGTGAGAGTGCCGGTCGGCCACGGCTTTTGCCAGCGCGGGATACTGCGGGTAGCGAAGCCGCACCATTCCCGCCGAGCGCCCCGGCGATTTGCGGTAGTCGCCAGACCGGGTAAGAACCGCTATGTTCAGCCTGCTTCCATCCTCAAGCGCCTTTTTAATGGGAATAGAATCGGTTATCCCGCCATCGAGATAAGGAACCCCGCCTATGACGACCGGCCGGGAAAGAAGTGGCAAAGAGCTTGAGGCGCGAATAACGTCCATATCCCGGCGCAGATCCCCCACAGGGAGATAACCTGCCTTTCCGGTGCGGCAGTCGGTAACCGCCGCGTAAAGCTTTTCACCTTTGGCGGCGAAGGTATCAAAATCAAAGGGCAAAAGCTCCTCGGGAATCCTGCGATAGACCATATCAACCCCAAAGTATTCGCCGGTTGTAACAAGGCTCTTAAGGCTCATATACCGCCGGTCTCCCGAATAATCGTAAACAGTCCTAAAGGCTCTTCCCGGCTGGCGTGAAAAATAGCTGCAAGCGTGGCAGACCCCCGCCGAAACCCCGTAAGCAACGGGGAAGATAATCCTCTCTTTTAAAAAAGCGTCGAGAACCCCGCAGGTGTAAACCCCGCGCATCCCTCCGCCCTCAAGAACCAGCGCCGCCTTCTTCACGGTATCGCTCCCCTTTTAGCGTAAAAATGTAACGTCCGTTGCTTTGTGTAAGAGATTATAACACAAAAGCTAAAGCTTTTCCAACCCCCATATATGCTTATTTCTATTGTTTCCCCCGCCGGGGGAGACAAAATAGAGCGTAATATTAATAGAAGTCTTTTAAATGCGCAATCGCAATAGTATAACAACTACACGGGCGGTGCCTTCATGAATCAAAGGGTCGTTGTAGGTATGAGCGGCGGTGTAGACAGCGCGGCGGCCGCTCTTCTTTTGCTGCGCGCGGGCTACTCGGTCGCGGGGGTGTTCCTGCGCTTGTGGGGCGAGGGCGATCTTTCCGGCGCCGAATCGGTCTGTAAAAGCCTTGGCATACCCCTCGCGGTCGTGGACGGGCGGGAGCTTTTCGGGCGGGAGGTTATAGAGCCCTTTGTTCGCGAGTATCTTTCGGGCAGAACCCCCAACCCCTGCGTGGGCTGCAACCGCCATGTAAAGCTTCCGCTTCTTTTGCGGTATATGGAGCTTACCGGCGCGGACCTGGCAGCCACCGGCCATTACGCGAGAAGGGGCGAAGAGAACGGCGCAACGCTCCTCATGCGGGCCTCGTATCTCCCCAAGGATCAGAGCTATGCCCTTTGCATGGTCAAAAGGGAGATAACCCAAAGGCTGCTTCTTCCCTTGGGGGAGCTTTCAAAGGCGGAGGTAAGAGCCCTTGTGCGGGAGGCGGGGCTTCCTCTGGCGAATAAGGCGGAAAGCCAGGACATCTGCTTTGTGCCGGGTGGCGATTATTCCGCCTTTGTTGAGGGCTTTTGCGGAGATTTAAAACCCATGGGCCGCTTTAAGCTCGAAAGCGGCGAGGATCTGGGCCCCCACCGGGGGTTATGGCGGTATACGGTGGGCCAGCGCCGGGGGCTTGGCGTTGCGTTGGGTTATCCCGTATTCGTCCGGCGGATAGACGTATCTTCGGGCGATGTCTTTCTCTCGGCCGATAGCGCCCTTTATTCCCGCTCACTTGTGACAGACCCCTTAAACTGGCTGGACCGGGACCGGCTCACAGGCCCGGAGCGCTTTACGGTAAAGCAGCGCTACGGCGCAAAGCCCGCCTGGGCCCTTGTCACTCCCTTGAAAAACGGCGGGGCGCTTGTGGAATTTGACTCGCCCCAGCGTGCGATCACCCCCGGCCAGAGCGCCGCCCTTTACAATGGGGAGATTCTTTGCGGCGGCGGCGCTATTATTGAATGTTGCGATTAACTAAAGCATACAAAAATATCTGTCGCGTCCCCTAAAATATATATTTGCCATATTAAGGAACCCGGTTATATGGCCGATAAATAGTATGGACAGGGGGTTTGTCCAAAAAAAGACAGGCGCCGACCCGTCTAAAACAGAAAGGCCGGTGAAGGCAATGGCGCAGGATATATCCTTAAAAAAGCTGCTGAATCTTGCGGATATCCAACAGCTTCAGGATAGCTTTGCAAAAATTACGGGCATCAGCGCCTCTGTTGTCGATTCGGTCGGCAACGTCCTCACCCGCTTGAGCGGTTACGGGGCAAACCCGCTTATTTCCGGCAAGGACAGGCAAAATCTTTACCGAAAGCTATGCCAGGAGAACCGGGTGGCCAAAAAGCCCACCCTTACGACCTCCTCGCACACCGGGCTTTCCACCTGCGCCGTCCCCATTTTCCTGGATAACTCCCACCTTGGCAGCTGGGTTATAGGCCCTATGATACTCGACAGCGCCAACCGGGAAATCTTTTTGCAGGCCGTTCGCGACTCCGACCTTTCAGACGAAGACGCAAGCCGTCTTATTGAAAGGCTCCCTACCGTAATCTGGAAGGAATTTGAGCTGATCGTCGAGTTCCTCCAGGGGCTCACCGGAGCGGTCATACAGATGGCCAGGTCCAACTCGGATTTAAAGCGGTCTTATTCCGAGCTGCTGGAGCTCAACGAAAAGCTTGATTCCACAAGCCAGATGATGACCACCCTAGCAAACTCGGCCGATGTCGGCCTTTATGTGGTTGATTTTTTTACGGGGGAGCTTTTACAGGCCAACGAGCAGTTTGCCAGATACGCCGGCAAGCCGCTGCAACAGCTTATAGGCAAGCCCTGCTGGAAATGGATGGCCGAGGACGCCGACGGCTTTTGCTTCGACTGCCCCCACAACCGCCTTCTGGACAGCCGCGGGCAGCCCCGCCACCCCCTTATCTCTGAGAAATACCTCACCAAAACCGATACCTGGCTGCGTATAGCCCATCAGGCGGTGGGCTGGGTGGACGGCAGGCTTGCCCATATGGTCACAATGCTCGATATTACCTCAAACAAAAAGCTACAGCATCAGCTTTCGCAGTACGCCTTCTACGACCGCGGCCTTCGCCTGCCCAACGATCTTCGCCTCGCGCACGACGCCGCCGAGTGGCAGGGCAAAGAGCCTGTCTACCTAATCTGCTACGACGTCATCTCCCTGCGCAATATAAACGACATCTACGGCCGCGATACCGGCGATTCCCTCCTCGCTTCCATCTGCGAATGGATCGAGACCATGTCGGTGCCGGGCAGCTGCCTTTACCGTATAAGCGGAGACCAGTTCGCCTTTGCCGTTCACGGAGTCGGGCTTGAGGGCGCCTTTGAGCTTGCGGGAGTCATCTTTAACCGCTTCGAGTCGCCCTGGAGCGTAACGGCCCCGTCGGGGCAAAAGGTAAGCGTACACTGCGGAATTTCCATGGGCGTAGTCTGCGCCAACCTGGGGCTTACCGAGGAGCGGGATCTGCTCAGCATAATCCAGCGCACCCTCAGCCGATCCCTCGTTGAGGACAAGGTGCTCGTTTACGGCGAGGATATGGATAACGAATACAAAGAACAGCTGCGCCTTGAGGTAAGCCTTGAAAACTGCGTCAAAAACGGCATGGAGGGCTTTTCGGTTCATTATCAGCCCATAGTCGATTCCGCTACCGGCGCCTGGTGCTCTTTAGAGGCGCTTTGCCGCTGGGAAAGCCCCGAGTTCGGCTTCGTTTCCCCTTTGGTCTTTATACATAAGGCCGAGCAGCTCGGCCTTATTATCGATATAGGCAACTGGGTCTTAGAAACCGCGGTCCGCGCCTGCAGCGGGCTGGGGCTTTCCAGTCACAGGGATTTTATCCTCAACGTAAATATTTCCCCCCTACAGATTGCCGACGATCTTTTGGAGGATACGGTAACCCGAATTCTTAAAAAATATGATTACCCCGCCGAAAAGCTTAGCCTCGAGATAACCGAGACCGCCGAGGTCAGCTTTACCGGTCAGGCGGTGGGCACCATAGGCCGCCTGCGCAAGGCGGGCGTCAAGATGGCGCTCGACGATTTCGGTACCGGTTACTCTAACTTTAACAATTTGCACAAGCTGCCGGTATCTATACTTAAAACCGAGCGGGCCTTTCTGGTGGATATAGAAAAGGACGATTACCTCCAGCACCTTTTCTACCTTATGGTCGAGCTTGCCCACGCCGCCGGAATGGTTATCATAGTAGAGGGTGTAGAGACCGAGGAGCAGATGCGTATCATGCTCAAAAACGGCGTGGACCGAATGCAGGGCTACCTTTTTGGCAAGCCCGCGACCGTCGACGAAATTCGCGACAGCCTCGATAATTTCACCCGCACCGCCATCACCGCCGAAAGATCGGGAGCCGAACGGCCCGAGCTCGAGCAGCTTCTCTTACATATCGGCGAGGAGGAGCTTTCCCCCCACGCCTACCGCCTGGTCGGCGAGGCGGCCTGCATTCTAATGAAGGAACCCGATCCCCTGGAGGCCGTCAGCCGTATGCTCGCCCATATAGGCAGCCATACCAGGATGAGCAACGTATGGCTCTACCGGCGCGAGGGCCTTATGCAGACAAAACGGCTCGCCCTCTGGAGCGCCAAGGACGAAACAAGAGAAATGCCGCCCGGTCTCGAGGAGCTCAAAAGCCCCTATGCGTGGCTTAACCGCTTCGGCGAGCACGGTATCCTCGTACTAACCGACTGCGAAAGCGTTCCCGAGCCGCTCCGCGGCGACCTCACTGAGCAGGGGGTGCGCGCCACCTGTGTTTTTCAAATTCGCGACGGCGAGCGGGTCGCCGGCTACCTGGGCTTCGACGACTGCATATACTACCGCGACTGGAGCGCCGAGGAGCTGGTTCTCCTCTACAATATCAGCCGCATGATACCCTCGAGGCTTTCTCTGTAGCAGGCCTTTAGTCTTATTTGAAGTTTATCGGCTATAATTTTTCACAATAAATTTTTACGGCGGCTGAAGGGTCGCCGTTTTCGTTCTAAATTATTGCAACATATACTTGACATCAAGAAATGTTTAGTGTATATTATAGCTACGAAAGGGGTCATTAGATGAAAAACAAGCGTATGAAAATCGCCCGAATGGAAGCCGATATGAAGCAAGAAGACTTAGCAAAGGCTGTGGGAGTTACCCGCCAAACCATCGGGCTGATAGAATCGGGAGAATATAACCCCACCCTCAACCTGTGCGTATCAGTTTGCAAGGCGCTTGGTAAAACACTCAATGATTTATTTTGGGAGGAATTGAAATGAAAAAAAGGTCTACTACGGATGAAAGAACTGCGGCGCAGCTCCGTAAAATCAGCAGTGAAGCTTACGGCCTTTTAATGATTACGCTTATTGTTGCTATGCTTGTGCAGCAGTTTTTGCTCAACGCGCCGTTTGAGCAATATGCGGGGGAGGCAATATGCTTTTTAGGGATGTCAATATATATTCTGGTACGCCACCTTACAGTTGGGCTGGATATATACGGCGGGGAAAAGCGGGCAAAATGCATTCCTATAATAAGCGCCATCATGGTTGGAATTGTAGTGACAGCGGTTAACGGTATTAGCAACTATACGCAATACTCTAAGCATTACGCACATGATGGCATAGGTTATTTTATTGCCGTATTGGCAGTCACTTTTATTAGCGCAACTGTTTTAACTTTTATTTTACAGGCAGGGCTTGCTTACCTGAACAAAAAAAGACAAGCAAATATTCAAAAGCAATTAGACAGAGATGAAAGAGAGGACTAACCGCTATCCCGCGATAAAAAAAGCGTCTTTGCTTCCTCCGACGCCAACGCCGGCGAAAGGCCCGAGGCGGCTACAACGGCTTCTCGAACACCAGGCAAGTGTAATTCTGCTCTGCCAAAGCTGTGCTAACCGCCCTGCCTGTGTCAACAAAACCGTGGGCTTTATAAAAGCTGATAGCCCTTGCATTACTCTCCAAAACGTCAACAACGCAAGTCGAAAACTCTCTATCTTTTAACTCGCTTTCTATTGCGCTGTAAAATATATGCCCGAATCCTTGACCGATTTTATCCGGTATCAGATAAAATGAAATGAGATTTACTTCGCATTCTTTTTCAGTCCGGCTAAGAATGGCCGCGCCGAATATCCCCCGATCGTCTTCGATTACAATCGAAAACACAGTTCCGTTTTTTAGCCCCTCTGTTAAAAACTCAACCCAATAAGTATCCTTTAGCTTGTCAAGATAATCATCATTCACAATCCCGCGATAGGCGGTTTTCCAGCTCAATGCTAAAACTCGGCTGATTTTTTCAGCGTCATCAATCTTGCCGGCCCTTGTAACGACCATATCCTACCTCTTTCCCGCGCATATATTATACTACTCAGGGATTTTTAAGTAGCCGTGCGCGCCCTGTATGCCGTTAAGTCCTTTTTCGTCCTTATCCTCGCCGGAATATTCTTTTATATCGTAAAAGGGCATCATCTCAGGCAGGTTTTTCCAGTAGTGCTTTGGCATAAACCCACGCTGCCTTTTTGCGCTGATTCGGCCCTCCACCGCCACGGTTTTGCAGAACAGCCGCCACATTCTTATAAAGCTGTCCTCTCCCTCCGCTTTTTCAGGCGGGGTAAGGTCGGCTCCCTCTATAAGCCGCCAGCCGGTCGTATCGTAAACTCCCGCCATTTTATGGCCGGGGTCGTGTATTACAAAGGGCATGTCGTTGTAGCGGTCGGCAAAAAGTGGCATAAACAGCGGCACCAGATTGTTGCGGGGCTCAATTTTGGCGTAATACACGCCGTTTTCCATTTTAGAAAAGCGCACAAAGCCGCGAACCCGCCCTTCCTCCCAGCCTATGTTTTTAAGCAGGTACTCCATCGCAAGTACGTCGGGGTGGGAAAGGTTGTTGTAAACCTTTCGCCCCTGCCCCATCGCCGCCCTTATGTAGCGGTATATGACGGTGTCCTTCTTATCGTCTCCCGACCAGAAGCCCCGCCAGATCATCCCGAGGCAATAGTCGCCCACTTTTTGGCGTATTCCCTTTTCTACCCGCAAAGCCTTTTCACCGTCGGTCTCGATCTCCGCGGCCTCCTCCCCGAGGCCGGTCTGGATTTCGGGGTTGGCGGTTATCGCCTTAACCGGCTTTTTTCGGGCGTACGCCTCGAACACGGCGGTATAAAAGCCCTCTAGGGTTCCGTCGTAAATATAGGTCAGAGCTGGCCCGTCAGGCATTTTCTCACCTCCTCTATCCCCGAAAGCCCACCGCCGAATAATGAAAGCTGCGTTACCTCCGGCTCCATTAAAAGGCCCCTGCTCCTTCTTGCGTCATAGGTAAGGCTTCGGTATATGCCCTCTTGCTCAAAGCGCACTCCCGGCAGCATTCTGCCCTTACAGGTTATAAAGTACTGCGCCCGCTTTAAAACCACCCTAAGCTTTTTAAGGGTGTCAAAGTCGAGCCTCTGCGAGCGCCTCGCCCGCAGAATCCTCTCGGCGCCGGTAACCCCTATCCCCGGCACCCGCAAAAGAAGCTCCCTGTCGGCCGTGTTTACCTCGACTGGAAAGCTCTCGAGATGGCGCAGGGCCCACTGCTCCTTGGGGTCCAAAAGTGGATCGAGATGGGGCGAGGACTCGTCGAGCAGCTCTGAGGCGGAAAATCCGTAAAAGCGCAAAAGCCAGTCGGCCTGGTATAGCCTGTGCTCCCGCAAAAGGGGAACGGGCTGGTTAACGGGGAGCAGCGCGCTCACTCCCACCGGTATATAAGCCGAGTAGAAAACTCTTTTAAGCGTGTATTTTTTATAGAGGCTTTCGGCAAGCCTTACTATCTGAAGATCGGAATCGGGGGTAGCGCCTATGATCATCTGGGTGCTCGAGCCTGCGGGGGCAAAGGCGGGGGCGTGGCTGTAGCGCACAAGCTCTGTCCGGTTCTGGACTATGCCGTCCCTGATTCTGGCCATGGGCCCCAGAATATTGCCCCTGGGCTTATCAGGCGCGAGAAGCCTCAGGCTTTCCTCGCTGGGTAGCTCAAGGTTTACGCTCAGCCTGTCGGCCAAAAGCCCCAGCCTGTGAATTAGCTCGGGGGATGAGCCGGGAATGGTTTTGGCGTGAACATATCCCCTAAAGCCGTACTCCCCCCGCAGAATATCAAGGCAAAGGCACATTTGCTCCATGGTGTGGTCGGGGTTCCGCAAAACCCCGCTCGAAAGGAAAAGCCCCTCTATGTAATTGCGCCTGTAAAACGCCACCGTCAGCTCGGCCAGCTCTCTGGGCGAAAAGGTGGCCCTTGCCCTGTCGTTAGAGCGCCGGTTCGCGCAGTAGGCGCAGTCATAAACGCAAGCGTTGCTCATCAAAACCTTTAAAAGAGAGATGCATCGGCCGTCCGCCGCAAAGGAGTGGCATATCCCGCACGAAACCGCGTTGCCCATCTTGCCTTTTTCCGCGGCCCGGTCAACGCCCGAGGAGGTGCAGGCCACATCGTATTTCGCCGCGTCCGAAAGTATTTCCAGCTTCCTTGCGATCTCCATGTCAAGCCTCCAGATTAAAGAAAAGAAATATAGAACTATTGTACCACATAAAGAGTCAACTGTAAACAAGAGTTTTAAATTTACGTTCATTTTATGTAATACTAATCCGCAAATAATATGCTTTTATAATATTACTCTATCGCTTCCCCCGCCAGAGGCGGGGGAAGCGATAGAGTAATATTTTTGCGGATTAGTATAAAGCAATTGCTATAGCGTGCAATCGCAAAAAGAGCGCGGGCTCAAAACTGAGCCGCGCGCTTGGTTTGCGGGTAGTCGTTGTCGTTAATCTCGTAGCTTTCAATCGCTTCCCCGGGCGTTTCGTCAACAGTCGAAACGTAGCCGTCGTAGTCAAAATCGTTGGTGAAATCGTCGTTTCGTCCCTGATCCAGGCAGCTGGCGAAGCCGACCATCATGAATGCCGCAAGCAAAACAGTCAGAGTTTTTTTCATAATTATCACCTCGGAATTAGCTTATCCCGCGAGACGTTCGCTATGCCAAAGAAAAGTATGGCAAATCGCATTTGCTGAAAAAAAACAGGCCTTTGCGGATATACTTGTGATATGACAAAATATGATAAGATATAATATAGTCAAGGAGCGTTAACCGTGAAAATTGCCTTTTACGACACAAAGCCCTACGATAAAATCTGGTTTGAGCAGGTTTCGCGGGAATATGGCTACAACATCAAGTTTTTTGAGCATCATCTATCCCTCGACTCTGCCCCGCTTTGCGCGGGGTACAACGCAGTGTGCGCCTTTGTGGGCGACGATCTTTCCGCCCCGGTCATAGAGGCGCTTCACAAGGCCCATGTAGGGCTGATCGCCCTCAGGTGCGCGGGCTATAACAACGTGGATATTAACGCCGCCAAGGGAAAGCTAAAGGTGGTAAGGGTTCCAGGCTATTCCCCGGCGGCGGTCGCCGAGCACGCTTTTGCCCTTCTGCTCGCCGTCAACCGCAAAACTCACCGGGCGTTTTACCGCACAAGAGACAATAATTTTTCCATAAACGGGCTGATGGGCTTTAACCTGCGCGACAAAACTGCGGGAGTGGTGGGAACGGGACAGATCGGCAAAATTTGGGGCGAAATCGCAAAGGGCTTCGGTATGCGGGTTCTCGCTTATGATACAAGCCCCGACCCCGGCACCGGCTTTGAATACGTCACCCTGGATATTCTTTTTACCCGCTGCGACGTTATAAGCCTCCACTGCCCCCTCACAGATGAAACCCGCCACATGGTAGATGGCAAGCGGCTTTCGCGTATGAAGGAGAGCGCCGTTATCCTCAACACCTCGCGGGGAGCCCTGATCGATACCGAGGCCCTTCTCGGCGCGCTCCTGGAGGGGCGAATCGGCGGCGCCGGGCTCGACGTTTACGAGGAGGAAAACGGCTACTTCTACGAGGATAAATCCTCTGAACTTATGAGGGACAGCGATCTTACAAGGCTGATAAGCCTGCCCAACGTCCTCGTAACCTCCCACCAGGCCTTCTTCACCCGGGAGGCCATGCAGGCGATAGCAATGGCCACAATGGAAAACATCTACGCCTTTGAGCATAATAAGCCCCTCAAAAACGAGGTCACGGCCGAGGGCTAACGGTTTTTCTATTTTCCCGCTTTATATACTAGCCGTAATAACTTCGGCTAATTCTACAATAGCTTGTTGCCGTTGATAATAAGGCCAAACTTGAGCGAGAAGAATGCGGCGGCGCGGCGGCAGAGAAGCATACGGTCCAAAAAAATCTCGAAATAGTCCATTACGGCGCAGATTTCGGTATCGATCACAAGATCCAGGGCGACTGACTCGCCCTCCTTATCCAGTATTAGGGCCCCGTGCTCTACAGCGTAGTTGACCCGGTCGTGGATATCAAAGGTGGCGGCGTCGCGGTTGCGCACCCGGCTGCGGCGAACGTCGCTCTTATCGGCAAGAATTAAAGCCGCCGCCGGAGCGTTTACCGGGAATCCGTTTGATTCGTCGTGATTGCCTATGGCCGCCACGATGGTTGAAATCTCCTCGGGGCCCATCCCCATTTTATTGAGCAGAAAAAACGCCATCATGGCGCCGCTCTGCGAGAGATCCTCCCGGTTTACCATATTGCCTATGTCGTGCAGGTAGGCGGCGATTTCGCCCAGCTCGGCCGTTCTCTCGTCGCAGCCCATCTCTCTCAAAAGCCTGCCCGCCAGCTGCGAGCACTTGTTCATATGGGCAAAGGAGTGCTCGGTGTAGCCCATAGCCCCAACCGATTCATCCGCCCGCCTTATATATGTTTTAATCTCTTCGTTCTGCCTCACATCTCCGATTTTTACCACCGTACTCCACCATCCTTTCGGGATGTCTTTCTTGGCCCTCTAAAATATTATAATAAGCGTCTTAGCTTATTATAACACACCGCCCGCCGGTTTGGGAATGGAGAACCGCAAAATGATAAGAATACTCAAGGCTTTTGCCTCTGTTCTTACCCACCGCCTCTTTCTGGTGGGCACTATGATCGCTCTTCAGCTGGCGGCGCTTTTGGCTCTTATTCTCTTCGCCAGCAAAATAGGGGCTTACGCCTATCCTTTTCTTACGGCGGTAAGCGTGGTCGCGGTATTTTTTATAATATCCGCCCCCGAAAACCCTTCCTACAAGATCACCTGGATAGTCGCGATTCTGCTTATGCCGGTTGTCGGCGGGGTCTTTTACATTCTTTTCGGGAACAAGCGGCTTCCCGCCCCGCTCGAGGAATTCGCAAAAAGCGCAATGAGGGACACAAAATCGGTTATGCCCGACAACCGCCTTTCAGAAAAGCTTACGCCCCACCTTGAGCGCCTCTGCGACTATATCTACAACATGAGCGGCTACCCCTCCTGGAAGGACGGCAGCTCCCGTTTTTTTCCGCTGGGGGAAGAAATGTTTAATTCCATGCTCGAAAAGATAAAAGCGGCTAAGCGGTACGTCTTTCTCGAATACTTTATAATAAGGCCTGGCTATATGCTCGAAGCCCTGCTTGCGCTGCTGGAAAAAAAGGCTGCCGAGGGCCTGGAGGTCCGGCTCCTTTACGACGATATAGGAACCGCCGGCAGCCTGCCCAAAGATTGGGAGGAAAAGATCTCCGCCGCCGGGGTAAGGCGGCTTGTTTTTAACCCCTTCAAGCCCCGGATGAGCGTGATTCTAAACTACCGGGATCACCGCAAGCTTTGTATCGTGGATGGGGTATACGCTTTTTGCGGAGGTATAAACCTGGCCGACGAATACATTAATCGGCTCGACCGTTTCGGCCACTGGAAGGATACCGGCGTTCTTCTCGAGGGCCCCGCGGTCTGGGGCTTTGTTCACATGTACCTCCAGCTTTGGGCCTTTGCCGAGGGGGGAAAGCCCCTTTACAGCCCCTATCTGCCCGAGCTAGGTTCCCCCGAATGGGACAGGGGCCTTGTTCAGGTTTTCGGCGACAGCCCCCTCGACCGGGTAAACGTCACCGAAAATGTCTACCACGGTATAATAAGCCGGGCCGAGCGCTATGTTTACATCACTACGCCATACCTCGTAATAGATTACGCAATGGAAGCCGCCCTATGCGCCGCCGCCGAAAGCGGCCTGGATGTCCGCATAATGGCGCCTTACCGCTACGACAAATGGTACGTTCACATACTGACCCGCTCCCATTATCCGCGTCTTATACGATCAGGCGTAAAGATCTATGAATATACTCCGGGTTTTATGCACGGCAAAACCTTTGTGAGCGACGACCAGGTTTGCATGGTGGGTACCTGCAATATAGATTTTCGCAGCTTTTACCTCCACTTCGAGTGCTCGGTCTGCTTTTACAACTCGAATACGGTGCTGGCCGTCCGGGACGATTTTCTGAGCTGCCAGACCCAATGCCACCAAATCACCCTGGACGAAAGCCTTAAGTCCGGCGTCCCCCTGCGGGTTTTGCGTGCCTTTCTTAAAATATTCGCCCCCTTGTTTTAGGGCTTGTTTCGGCCTTATTAGGACGAGCCTCGCCTTTATCTTGGGTTATCCCTAAAAAATCGGCATAAACAAACAGCGGACAGAATATCCTCTATTATAGACAACCAACTATAAAACAGATATTCCAGTGAGAGGTGGAGGCAATAATGTTTATGGTATCCTTCAGATTGCGCGGAAAGCGGATAATAGGAATTTTGGCGGCCTGCCTTGTTTTGGTGCTCGGGGTCGTGGGAGTAAGGGCGCTCACAGGCTCAGACGCCATAGCGGCTGAAGCGGCCGCAAAGCCGCCTAGCGTAAAGGCAAAAACTAACGAGGAGCGCCTCGCCTTTATTAACGCCTACGGCTGGGAGGTAGAGGAAGAACCCCTTGAGGTAACCGAGGTTATAATTCCAAAGGAGTTTGACTCAGTATACGAAGAGTATAATTCCATACAAAAAAAACTGGGGTTTGACCTTTCGAAGCACGCGGGCAAACGGGCGAGGCGCTACACCTACATAGTGACCAACTATCCCGGCCAAAACGAGGATATCCGCCTCAACCTGCTGGTACGCTCAAACAAAATTATAGGCGGAGACGTTTGCTCCCTGCTCGAGAACGGCTTCCTCCACGGCTTTAATATGCCTGCGGAGGTTCAGACAGACACGGGAGCGGGCATTTAATACTACTGCGCAAATAAAATGCTTTTATAAAATTACTCTATTGCTTCCCCCCCGCCTCTGGCAGGGGAAGCAATAGAGTAATTTTATAGGCACAGGCGCCGCATGGGGAAACAAAAAATCCGCACACTGCGTGAGTGAGCGGACTGTGTCCGGCGCAAGGCTCTTATGGTACCCCCGGCGAGAATCGAACTCACAATTCACCCTTAGGAGTTGAGAAACCATAGTTTTTCCTAATGCGGCGTGGTCCTCTGTGCCTCTCCTGATGCCTGTATTTACGGCACATTTCGAGCGCGGTCATACTGATTCGTGCTTCGTGTTCCGCCTCGCATTTGCTAATATGGCGACGTCCAATTAGCAAATGATTAGCAAAATCGCGGCGGCCTGAAAGGGAACACTCTGCGTCCACCTCTTGATTTTCATTAAGAGGTGGGCGTTTTCTATTTTAGCGGAATAATTTTCAGATTTCAGCCTAACAACAGAACGGGAGGAAAATATGCCAGAATATCAGCTTGAGCTCAAGCAAATCGTGGAGTACCCGCGCTGCCGGATATACCGGCAATTCATAAGAACCCTGATGGACGACCGGAGCATTCGCGTAAG
The DNA here is from genome assembly GCA_031285945.1 of Oscillospiraceae bacterium. Taxonomy (GTDB): domain Bacteria; phylum Bacillota; class Clostridia; order Oscillospirales; family Ruminococcaceae; genus WRAV01. The sequence continues at coordinate 6,250 of JAITVF010000133.1, read as the reverse complement.
CGGTGGCTCCGGCCTTTTTTATTTTACCGTCCTCTGCTCCTACGCCAACTTCCGGACATCGTATAAGCGCATCGGAGGCATCAACTATCCAGTCTATCCGGGTGAATGGGTCTGCAAGGCCGGAGAAATCACGGAATGGTTCCGCATCCGCTTCCAGTGGCAGGCCATCGCCATACTGGATAAGCTGCGGGAACAGCATCTCATCACCTACACGCGCTTGGGGCGGGGTCATGTAATCAAGTTCAAAATCAAAGGATGGCGGCACTTCAACACCATCCTTGATTACAACGCGCCCTGCCAGAAGGACACCGGCTTCTTTTTCCTGCCTGTCTCAAAGGCTGCAGAAATTGTCAGCGCAGAACGATGCTCGGAGATGGATATTGTGCTGGATCTTTGGATGAACACCGTTTACAACGACGAGCAGGTGCAGGGCTCCGAAGCGGGCCCTGTGGTCTATATGCGGAACGGGACGGGTTCTCCGCTGACGGGCTATGCGGAGCTTGCCCAGCGGTGGGGGTTGTCAAAGGCAACGGCCGGGCGGATTCTGAAAAAACTGGAACAGCAGGAGTACATCACGCTGCTCTCCTTCCCCGGCCGCCACGGCAGCGTAATCTGCCTGAACGACTACCTTTCCACCATGTTCCGGATTTCCGATGTGATGATTGACAAAGAAGAAATCGCCATGTCGCTGAATATCAAAACATCCGTGTCTGACAACGGCTGCCCGGACAACCCGGAAACCGTGCCTGCGGCAATACCGCTTTGCGTTTCAAATGCGGAGTCTTGCGTCTCAAATCCGCACATTGAAATTGCTGTCCGGAAAGCGGCGGAAATGCTGGCCGCGCTTGGGGTTTCGTGCTGCGGATGCCAGAAATCCAAGTATAAGTTATCTCCCTTATCTCCCGGCTGCAGAAAGGCAGATTCTCAACAGTCAGTCTTACAAGGCAGATGTTTTCCACAGGGAGAGCGTTTCATCCTCGAAATATCCTGTGAGGGGCGAAAAAAGATGTTTGTGTTTGAGTTGGGGCTGTTGACTGCGGAAAATAAGCCTGGAAGGAGGGATTCGTGATGGCAAAGAAGAAAAAGACCATCGAAAGCGAAATAACGGAGAATCCAGTCTATCACGACACATGGCGGCTTCTGAAAAAGTACCGGGACGTTGTTTGGAGCCTTGAACTGTCTGTCCAGCAGGTGCGGAAAAGCTTTCAGATTGAGTACGGCAGCAGCATTGAAGATTTTCTGGATTCTATCTACCTTGCAGGCGCCGATCTGTCGGGCAGCGATATTGAGCACCACGCCAAATGTATTGAGCGCAGCCATAAGATGCTGAAACTCATGGAGTCGGCAGTCGAATTGCTCCGGACAAAGCACAAAAACGGGGAATCCTATTACTGGATTCTCTACTACACCTTCCTGTCCCCGCAGCAACTCCGCAACGTGGACGAAATCATCGAAAAGCTGCGCCCGCTAGTCCGTGACATCAGCTACCGGACATACTACCGGAAAAGGCAGGAGGCCATTGAGGCCCTCAGTTCAGTCTTGTGGGGCTATACCTCAAAGGACTGTCTGGATGTTTTGCGGATGTTTTTCCCCGAATCCCCCAATTTTTAATTTTGTCGTTGCCCTTTCGTCCCAAATATCATATAATATTTGGGACGAAAGGAGGTTTCGTTATGCGTGACATTATTACTGAAAAAATCAAAAATCAAATTGAAAACTTCAACGGTGATGCTGTTTTTATCGCGAACGACTTTTTGGAAATCGCTGAATATGAGACAGCCCGCAAAGCTTTGAACCGTTTGACTGATGAAGGAACGATACAGAAGATATTGCGCGGCATCTATTACTGCCCGCGCTTCAGCGAACTTTTGCAGGAGTACGAAGCTCCTTCGCCGCATCAAGTGGCGTTAGCGATTGCTCGAAAATTCAACTGGAATATCGCACCGTCAGGAATAACTGCTTTGAATATGTTGGGCCTATCCACACAGGTTTCCGCAAGGTGGAGCTACATCAGCGACGGGGCATATAACAGTTTTTCGTTCGGTAACATCACGCTTGAGTTTAGGCACCGCAACAATCGTGAAATCACCGGTATGAGTCATAAGACCGCTCTTGTAATTCAAGGGATTAAGGCGTTGGGGAAAGACAGTGTTGACTGCGAAGCAATCGGGAAGATCCGGTCTTCACTAACGAAAAGCGAACAGCAAGCACTGTTAAGGGAAGCCATGCCTACAACGGCATGGGTTTATCAGGCCATAAGAACGATTTGCGGAGGAAATTGATATGCACAGTATTTTGAAGCTGTCTGAAGAAGAGCGGCGCACCATTTTCCGTAATACGGCGCAAAAAATGGGCGTTCATGAAGCCATCATCGAAAAGGATTACTGGGTATGCCTGCTGCTGGGCTATCTTTTTCACAAGAGTAAATTTCGGCGACGGTTGACTTTTAAGGGCGGCACCAGCCTTTCCAAGTGTTTTGGCCTGATAAAACGATTTTCTGAGGATCTCGACTTGATTTTAGACTGGCGGCTGCTCGGTTATGAAAAGGATGAGCCGTGGCAAGAGCGCTCAAATACCAAACAGGATGCCTTCAACAAAGAGGCAAACGCGAGGGCTGAGATTTTTCTTGCCGAAGAATTTATGCCCGTTTTCAAATCAGATGTGTCAGAAATTATAGGCGAAGACATCAAGGTTGAGATTGATCCCGCCGATCCGCAGACGATTCACTTTCATTACCCTCAGCTTTTCAGCGCAGAATCTATTTTACAGTCCATCCGATTAGAGATTGGCGCGTTGGCCGCATGGACGCCAGCCATAGAAAGGATCGTTACTCCATATATCTTTGAGTATTATCCCAATCTGCCGCAAGCCGCTTCCGCCACTGTCTTAACCAGTTCGGCTGAAAGAACATTTTGGGAGAAAGCTACGATATTGCACCACGAAGCAAATCGACCTGGACATCTTGCAATGCCGATGCGATATTCCCGTCACTACTATGATTTGTACTGCATAGCGAAATCTGAGCATAAAGTGATTTCATTGAAGCGGCTCGACCTGCTCAAAAAAGTAGTGCTATTCAAGATGAAGTTTTACCCCAGAGCTTGGGCTAAGTATGAGGAAGCTGTGCCGGGATCAATGAGGCTGCTCCCGCCGCGTTTTCGCTTTGACGCTCTGCGAAATGATTATAACAACATGGCTGAAATGCTGTTGGAGAATATCCGTCTTTTGACGAATTGACGGAAGGCATAAAGACTTTGGAAAATGAAATCAACGCGCTTTGATTCCGTCCCAAAAAGTATACGAATTTTGGGACGAGAATATTACCGCGTCACATGAGCCGGCGATCTCTGAGCCGACGATCTCTTCAAATAAGGTTTGACAGCGTGTTGTCCGGAATGTCTGAAACAACGATGCGAAGGAGTATCCGAATGTCCGAAAGAAAAATATCCGTGAGCCTTACCACGATGGAAAGCCGCAATCATATTGTTGGAGACATAGAGCGCGGCATCAAGGTCTACCATCAAGGCGGTGTTGAATTTGAAGAACATGAACCGGGTATTTACTGGGCCCGCGTACCCCACAAAGGGAGTTTCAAAGTAGTCACTCTCCAGTTTTCCCGTGACGGGCAGGATATCGAGCACTTTACCTGCCACTGCACGCTTGATTATAAAGAGCCGCCCGTTTGCCGTCATGTCGTCGCGGCGGTTCTCGCCATTCAAGGAAGAGTCGTTGCGTCGGCAATAACGCTTGGCAAAACTTCAACCGCTGATACGGTCGTCACCGAACGCAACACTGCTAAAGCAGTCGGAAGCGGAACCCTTGATGTCTTTGCCACGCCGATGATGGTGGCGCTGATGGAGAAAGCCGCCTGTGCCGTTCTCTCTGACGCGCTGGGCGCCGGGCAAACTTCTGTCGGTGTCAGTATCCATGCAGACCATACCGCCGCCAGTCCGCTCGGCATGAAAATAAGCGCGACAGCGACTGTTGTTTCCGTTCGGGGGCGTAATATTACCTTTGAAGTTTCCGCCAGAGATGAAGCAGGCGAAATCGGCAAAGGAAGTCATATCCGCATGGTTGTTGATGAAGAGGCATTGCTGAACAAAGCAAAGAAAAGAATCAAGGATAAATAAAGCGGAATTTGGAGGATGTCTGATGGATTGGCTTGATGAAGTACAGAGCAGAATGAAGCGGAAAAATCAGATTCTCTTTTCAAAGAACAGCGCCTATCTTGCCGATTTGGCCGGTTTGATTGTTGCGCAGACCCACCGTGCAACAGCACTGTGGGCGTTTGAGCTTGCGGGCGAAGCGGTATGTATTCTGCTGGAGAAGTATCCCGACGAACACCGCCCATCAGATGCTCTTACGGCAAGCAAGGCGTGGGCGCAGGGCAAAGTGAAGATGCCAACTGCTCAGAAGGCAATCTTAAACTGTCACACTTTTGCGAAAGAAATCACGTCGCCATGCGACATTGCCCTGTGTCACGCGGTAGGCCAAGCCTGCGGTACGGTTCACGCCTCCGGTCACGCGATAGGCTTTCCGATGTATGAACTGACGGCGATAATTCGTCAATACGGCGTCGAATATTGCAGAGAGCCTGTTGAAAAGCGCAAAGCGCATTATATTACGCGAATCAAATACTGGGGTGAGCATTACGCTTCCGTACCTTTTGAGTGGGCGGACTTTATGCTGAAATAAAAAGCAGGGGTTGATATGATGATACGCAATTATAGCGATTTTTGCCGGGAATTGCTCTCCGCCGGATTTTCTATCGCCGGCGGGAATAATGAGGGTGTGTTCGGGCTGATAGATTTTGATTGGCGCAATGAACCGCGGGACAGCCCGGTACGCTGGCATACCGGCGACCCCGACACAGACCCGTGGGAGTGGCGTATCCGTGTACTGGACGACCGTGACGACATCTCCTACGCAAAGGTATTCTTCCGTAAGGGCGGGTTCATCACCCGGGAATGGTATCCGTATTTTTTGGCGGCGCGGCGTGGCGGAGGCGATTTTGGGGATTTCTATTCCGAGGGGCTGGTGAGCAGAAATGCCAAGCGGCTTGTAGATGCGCTGAAAGAGCACCATACTTTGCCATTACACGAATTAAAACGGGTCGCAGGATTTGGCAAAGAGGATAAGTCACAGTTTGAGAGGGCGTTGCTCGACCTCCAGGCGGGATTATTTGTTACGGTGAGCGGCACGGCGCAAAAACGAAATAAGTACGGCGAAGAATACGGGTGGCATACGACCTGTTTTTGCCTGACAGAATCGTTTTGGCCTCCGGAAGTTTTTGAGCGGGCAGGCAAACTTGATAAGGGTAAAGCGATTGACGCAATTACTGAGCGCGTTTACAGGCTGAACCCGGCTGCCAACGGGAAAAAGGTAAAAAAGTTTATTTTGGGATAATGGCCGATCCCTGTGAGCGGCCGGAGGTGTTGCAATGAACTACACATACATTCTCCGTTGCGCTGACGGAACGCTTTACACCGGATGGACAAGCGATTTGTGCCGCCGGGTCCGGGCGCATAACGCGGGAACAGGAGCAAAATATACCCGGTCGCGGCTTCCAGCAAAACTGGTTTATTGCGAAGAATACGTGGACAAGCGGCTGGCACAGCGGCGGGAGTACGCTATTAAGCAGCTTTCGAGAGAAGAAAAAGAATCGTTGATTGAGGGTCATACGATGTATTTTGAATATGGCGACACCGCCACCGATTACTTGAAGCGCAAAGACAAACGGCTCGGAGAAGCGATTGACGCTATCGGGCACATAAACCGCGAGGTAGACAGCGATTTATTTTCTGCTGTCATCCATCACATTGTCGGGCAGCAAATTTCTTCCGCCGCTTTGAAAACCGTATGGAACCGGCTGACGGATAAACTCGGAATCATCACGGTAGATACCGTGTTCTCTGCTTCCCGTGAGGATATTCAAGCCTGCGGAATCTCGTTCAGAAAAGCGGATTACATAAAGGATTTTGCCGATAAGGTGCATACCGGGAAATTCAGCGTTGAGGTGCTCCGCAATCTCCCCGATGCGGAGATCGTCAGCAGACTTTCCGCACTCAAGGGTATCGGCGTATGGACGGCCGAGATGCTGATGATATTTTGCCTGCAGCGCCCCGATGTGCTGAGTTTCGGCGATTTGGCGATACAGCGCGGACTGCGTATGCTCTATCATCACCGGAAAATTGACCGGAAGCTGTTTGAAAAATACGCGCGGCGCTATTCGCCATACGGGTCGGTGGCA
>JAITVF010000126.1 GCA_031285945.1 Oscillospiraceae bacterium | reverse complement strand
GTTTCTTCCCGGTTTTACGGGAATGGTCAGCATAGGCACCTGGTTGCCGAGAATTTCGGTGTAGGCGGTCTCGATGCCCATACGGTCGTAAATCTTTTGCGGATCCCATTGCTCGAGCTGGATTATCATATCGATCTGCTCGGTTACCTTGACCGCGCCTATTCCAAAAAGGCGGCGGACGTTTATAATGCCTATTCCCCGCAGCTCCATAAAATGGCGGATATTCTTGGGGGAGGAGCCCACGAGGGTGCGCGGCGAAACGCGCCTTATTTCAACGGCGTCGTCGGCTATAAGGCGGTGGCCCCGCTTTACCAGCTCCATGGCCGACTCGGATTTGCCTACCCCGCTGTCTCCGAGCAGAAGAATGCCCGCGCCGTACACCTCCACCAGCACGCCGTGGCGGGTGACGCGGGGGGCGAGCTCGACATTTAATATGCCTATAAGCGAGGCCATAAAGGAGGATGTGCCCTCGTCGGTGAGCAAAAGGGCGCTGCCGTGGCGCTGCGCCGCCGCAAGCATTTCGGGCCCCGGCTTTATGCTTCTTGTAAGAACGACCACAACCGGCTTTTGCGAAAAGAAAAATTCCAGCCTTTTGGGCATCTCTGCGCCAAGCCCCTCGAGATATTCGTGCTCGGCGTTGCCCATAATCTGAATACGGTTGGGGTCGAAAAAGCCCAGGAATCCGGCCAGTGTCAGCCCCGGGCGGTTAACCTCGGGGGTGGAGATAAGAACCTCGTCCGCGTCGCGCGGCAGATATGCGGCCGTTAGATGACTTTGATGTATAAGTTGAGAAAGCTTTACCGAAAACTGGGTGCCCAAATTTTTCCCTCGCGATCATTCATAATTGTCGATAAATTTAATTAATATAACTACAGACACTATTATACATGAAGATAGAGCGGGTTTCAAATCACTTTTGGGCATTGGGGAGCTATTCATGAATATTGACAAATTGGCAAATTAATATATCATGGAAAGTGGAAAAATACCCGAAGACAACCAGTTTTAAAATACGCATAAGAGGTTTATATATGAAAATAGCATTATTTACCGAAACTTATATCGGCAGCATCAACGGCGTTATGGCCCATATAAAAACCCTGAGAGACGGCCTTGAGAAGCTGGGGCACGAGGTTTTGGTCGTTACGGCCGACAAGCACTGCAAGCACCATTATATCGAAAACAACGTCCTCCACTGCCCGGCTATCGAATCTAAGCGCCTTTACGGGTTTGGCGTGGCTTTTCCGCTGAGTCATAAGCGCCAGAGGCTGATTGCCGATTTTGGGCCCGACGTAATGCATATACACCAGGAGTTTGGCATAGGGATATCGGGGATTCTCGCGGCCCGCGCTATGCGCAGACCTCTGGTTTATACTCTGCACACAATGTACGACCAGTATATTTACTATATCGCGCCCAAAATGCTTTTGCGGGCCGCCACAAGCATTTCTCACCGTTACGAGCGATTTATAGCCCGCAACGCCCACGCTCTTACAAGCCCCAGCCAGAAGGGGGACGAATACTTTAAGAAGATCGGGGTAAATAAAGAATTCAATCTTATCCCAAATTCAATCGACCTGGACGCCTTTAATCCCGGAAGGATTACAACAGAGCAGCGCGACGGGCTGCGCAAAAAATACGGCATAGCCCCCGAAAAAACCATCGCCTGCTTTGTGGGTAGGCTGGGCCAAGAAAAAAGCGTGGACGTTGTTCTTGATTACTGGGCAAGCACTATTAAGCCGCAAGACAACCTCCACTTTTTGATAGTGGGCGACGGCCCCGACCGCGAAAACCTTGAAAAACGCGCAAGGGACAACGGCATTGCCAATATGGTAACCTTTGCGGGAATGGTCCCCCACGAAAATATGCCGGTCTACTTTGCCACCTGCGATATATATGTAACGGCTTCCCTTTCCGAGATGAACTCCATCTCAATGCTGGAGGGTATGGCGTCGGGCCTGCCGACCCTGCAGCGCTACGACGAGCTTAACGCGGATCAGATAAAGGCCGGCGTAAACGGCTACCTTTATAACACCGCCGGGGAAATGGCCGAAAAGCTTAAGGAAATCGCCGCGCTCTCCCCCGAGGAGCTGGCGGTGACGAAGCAGACGGTTATTGATACCGTCACCGACCGGGGCGGCAAGGAGCTTGCCGCGTATATGCTGGGAATATACGAAAAGGCAATCGCCGAAAAGTCCGCCGAAGGCAGAAATTCCAGAGCCGCGGTGTAAATATTAAAAAGCTGTAGGGCTTTAACCGTACAGCTTTTAATATTCAGGATACAATGCCTGAGAGCGACGACTCGGAGGCCGCGTTCGCGTTGATGCTCTCCTGCCGCTCCGCCACCGCGGCCTTTTGCAGGTATTCGTCATAGGCCCGAAGTATGGCGGTTTCCAGCGTGGCCCTTGCTTCGGGGGTTATAGGGTGGCAGATATCGCGAAAGTCTCCGCTGTCGTCCTTTCGGCTGGGCATGGCTACAAAGAGCCTTTCGGGGCCGCAAATCACCTTAATATCATGAACGGCAAGATCATTGTCTATCGTAACCGACACAAGCGCCTTAAGCCGCGTATCCTGATAAGTGCGGCGCACACGGATATCTGTTATATTCAACTGTACAACCTCCTGATTGTCATATGCTGGTTCTATTATTTTGCAGCCGGAGGGTAATTATTCACAGCGCCACACACAAAAACCCCACAATCTAAAATATGAGATTTTTCCCATATTATGGACAGTATACTGTTGTGAGACTGTTATTGAGTATGAGGAGCCGCATTCACGGGGCTTCTTTAAGAAACGAGGTGCGGCCGATGGAGCTCGACTCTTTGAGCGCTCAGAAAAAGCGGATTCACTTTATAGGCATCGGCGGATCGGGAATCTTTCCGCTGGTGCAAATTTTTAGTGAAATGGGTCACTGTATACAGGGTTCCGACAACAACACCGGCGACAACGTCACCGCAGAAATTGCCATGGGCGCGACTGTCTTTATGGGGCACAGCGCCGAGCAGGTGCACGGCGCCGAGCTTGTAATCTTTTCGGCGGCAATACCCCGGGATAACCCCGAGCTTAAGGAGGCCCAGAGGCTGGGGCTTCCCGTCTTTGAGCGCTCCGAGGTCTTAGGCTGGCTGTCGGCTCGTTACAACGATTGCATAGGCGTTGCCGGCACCCACGGAAAAACCACCGCCTCAGCCCTTCTAACTCAGATTCTGGTGGGCGCGGGGCTTGATCCCACAGTCGTAATCGGAGGAAAGCTGCCCCTTATAGGCGGCAGCGGCCGCGCCGGAAAAAGCCCGATAATGATTGTGGAGGCCTGCGAATATGTCGATACTTTTTTAAAGCTCAGGCCCGCCGTGGCTGTTATTTTAAACGTTGACGCAGATCACCTTGAGTATTTCGGGGACTTAAAAGGCGTTGTTCGCTCCTTTAACAAATACGCGGGCCTCGCCTCCCGCCTTGTAATCGCCAACGGCGACGACGAAAACGTGCTCGAAGCGCTCAAGGGAGTAAAAACGCAAATTCTCACCTTCGGGCTTAAGGACGGCTGCGATTACACCGCCCGCAATATAAGAAGGCCTCTCCCCTCGCGCACCGAGTTCGACCTCATGTTCAGAGGCGAATTAATTACTGAGATTTCCCTTTCTGTTCCGGGGGAGCACAATATTCTAAACGCTCTGGCGGCCTGTGCCGCCGCGCTCAGCGCAGGCGCGTCTCCCGAGCAGATAGCGGCGCAGACAAAGCGGTTCACGGGAGCGGCAAGGCGATTCGAGATGCTGGGCAAGGTCGGAGGCGTAGCCATAGCCGACGATTACGCGCATCATCCGGCTGAAATTGCCGCTACCCTTAAAACGGCCTCAGGTCTGGGTTATAAAAGGGTGTGGGCCGTGTTTCAGCCCTACACCTATTCACGCACAAAGCTTCTTTTGAACGACTTTGCGAGCGCTCTTGCCATAGCAGACCGCGTCGTGATGAGCGCTATTATGGGAGGCCGGGAAAATGACCCCGGAGATATAAAAACAGGCGATCTCGCCGCGAAAATCCCTTGCTCAGTCTGGTTCGAAACCTTTGAGGAAATCGCCGCCTATATACTGGATAACGCCGTGGAGGGCGATCTTGTTATCACAATGGGCTGCGGCGACGTATACAAATGCGCAAGACTGCTTTTTGAAGGATAAATAAAGCCACCTGTTCTCAGCCGGAGAACAGGTGGCTTTATTTTATAACGTATGGTAACCCGCTACGCGAAAAACAGCGATACCGCGCAGTAAACCAGCAGCAGCGCCATAATTGCGTTGACCTTTTTTGCGTGGGTCGAAAATAGCCACTTAAAGGCCGAACCGAAGCCCGACCAGCAAAGGGTGGACAAAAATCCTATAACGGCGAGCAGCACGGCAAAGCTATACAGGGCGGCCGGATTATTCTCGTAGTACGGAAGAATATATGTCTCGAGTGATACTATGGCGTAAAGGTAAAGCTTAGGGTTTATAAACTGCAACAGCAGCCCGGAGAGGAAGCCCCCCTTAACGTCCTTTTCCTCCAGTGGGCTCGAGCTGCGGAGCGTTTTCCACGCGAGATAGAGCATGTAGCCCGCCCCTACAATCACCATAGGCAGCCTTATTTGTGGAATCAGCTCCGACAGCAGACTGCAAAAGACCACGCAGAGCACCATAAGGATAAGAAATCCGCACAAAATCCCCAAATTAAAGGGAAACGCCTTCTTAAATCCCTTGCGGTTGCCCCTGGTCATAGACATTATGTTGTTGGGCCCCGGCGTTATAGCCGTTACGACAGCGTATGTAATAAACGAAAACCAATGCATAGTCTTGTATTTTCCCCCCGAGGTCGCGCCTGATACTACTCCGGGATTAAAATCGTTTCAAGACTTACGAGGATTTTAATCCCGGAGTAGTATTAGAATAAATGCGCTTAAGATTTCTGTCATTTCTCATAATACACCGGGATGTTATATTGTCAACTATTTTTACCAGATCTTGTCTGATAAAAACAAGACCTAACCAGCGATAAAAAGCCGCCTTTTTATCGCTGGTTAGTATACTGGTCAGTATAAGTGTGTAAATCAGCCGTTTTCGGCGGTAACCTCGGTATGCTCGGGCAGAAGAAGCATATCGGGCTTTTGGCGCGGAAAAAGCCTCATCAGTGAGGACAGTGCCGGCGCCGCGAGTGAGTAGAGGAATACCCGGCCAAGCTGCTCCAACGTAAGCGGAACGGTCATAAATATCCGCTGCATCCACGGGTGGTAAACGGTCAGCAGCGTGACGCCCAGCGAACAGAGCACCGCGAATATAAGGGCCGGGTTATTAAGTATGCTTATTCCAAACAGCCCCTTCTTTTCCGACTTACATTCAAAGACATGGAACAGCTGGGTAAATATCAGGGTTACCAGCGCGCCTGTGCGGGCAAGCTCCAGGCTCCCGTAAAGGCGGGTATAGCTGGTAAAGAGCATAAGAGTGGTAAGGCCTATGATTAAGCCGCGGA
>JAITVF010000114.1 GCA_031285945.1 Oscillospiraceae bacterium | reverse complement strand
GGACCCATACGCGGGAGAGGGCTACGATCTTAACGCCGACCTGATTCTTGTAAGCCACCAGCACGGCGATCACAATCGGCTTGACATGATTGCCGGAAGAAACCCCGGCTGCGAGATCTTTACAAACCGCGAAGCCGTCGTGCCGGGCGGTCACGCCACCTTGCGCCCGGCCTGCGGAGACCTTACCGTGGAGGCGGTGGAGGCCGGCAACAAGAACCACGACCCGAAAGAATGCGTCGGGTTTATTCTTACCTTCAGCGACGGCGTGCGGCTCTATCTTTCCTGCGATACCTCCAAAACCTCCCGGATGGAAAGCCTTGCCAAAAGAAAGCTCGACTATGCCTTCTTTTGCTGCGACGGCCGGTACAACATGAGTATCGCCGAAGCCTCAGAGTGCGCGGCCATTGTGGGAGCCCGCCACAGCATTCCCTACCATATGGCCCCCGGCGCGCTGTTCGACCGGGAGCTCGCCGAAAAATTCGAGGCAAAGGGCCGCATGATTATTTCACCCGGCGAGGAAATCGAGCTTTGCCCCCAAGCCTGAGCCCGGCGTAAGGCTTAGCCCCGTACACAAAACGTTTACAGATTATTGCCCGGCCCGGTTTGACATCCTTTTCCAATAAGGGTAAAATGATTGGTGGCCCGACAAGCGGCGTATCCTCTAACTTTACAGAGACGGGGTTTTATCATATGGGACTGATGGACAAAGTCTTCGGCAGCTATTCGCAGCGCGAGCTCAAGCGGATAAAGCCGATCGCGGAAAAAACAGAGGCTCTTGCTGAGCGCTACAAGACCATGAGCGACCAGGAGCTGCGCGGGTGCACCGCCGGCTTTAGGGCGCGCCTTGAGGCCGGCGAAACCACCGACGATATCCTGCCCGAGGCCTTTGCCGTCTGCCGCGAGGCTGCCGACAGGGTTCTGGGAATGCGCCACTTCCCGGTTCAGATTATAGGCGGCGTCGTCCTCTATCAGGGCAGGATCGCCGAGATGAAAACCGGCGAGGGCAAAACTCTGGTGGCGACTCTGCCCGCGTATCTTATGGGCCTTACCGGTAAGGGCGTGCACATTGTAACCGTCAACGATTACCTCGCGAAGCGCGACTCGGAATGGATGGGGAAGGTCTACCGCTTTTTGGGGCTGAGCGTGGGGCTTATCATTCACGGCCTGTCAAACGAGGAGCGGCGGCAAGCCTACTCATGCGATATAACCTACGGCACCAACAACGAGCTGGGCTTCGACTACCTGCGCGACAACATGGTTATCTATAAAAGGGACAAGGTCCAGCGGGAATTTTATTACGCCATAGTCGACGAGGTCGATTCGATACTTGTTGACGAGGCGAGAACGCCCCTTATCATATCCGGCCAGGGGGATAAGTCGACCGAGCTCTACGAGCAGGCCGACCGCTTTGCCGCTACACTCAGGTACTCCAGGATAAACTCCGACAATCTCAACAGCCGCGAGGACGTCGACTCTCAGACCGAGGGGGACGTGGTGGTGGATGAAAAAGCCCGCACCTCAACGCTCACCAAAGACGGGGTGGCCAAAGCCGAAAAGTGGTTTAACCTGGAAAACCTGACCGACGAGGGAAACATGACACTCTCCCATCACATTAACCAGGCGATAAGGGCCAGGGGAATCATGCAGCGGGACGTAGACTATGTGGTAAAGGACGATCAGGTCATTATAGTCGACGAGTTCACCGGCCGGCTCATGCTGGGCAGACGCTACAACGAAGGGCTCCACCAGGCCATTGAGGCGAAGGAGCGCGTCAAGGTCGAGCGGGAATCAAAAACCCTCGCCACCATAACCTTCCAGAATTACTTCAGGATGTACGGCAAGCTCTCGGGGATGACGGGCACCGCCCTGACCGAGGAGGCCGAGTTCCAGGAGATATACAAGCTTGATGTAATTGAGATCCCCACCAACAGGCCCTGCGTACGCGAGGATCGCTCAGACGTGGTCTATAAGACCGAGACCGCAAAGTTTGAAGCGGTTATCGAGGAGATTGCCGCAGCCCACGAGACGGGGCGGCCCGTATTGGTGGGCACTATCTCGATTGAAAAATCCGAGTACCTTTCCAAAATGCTTAAGCGCAAAAACGTTCCCCATGAGGTTCTCAACGCGAAGTACCACGAAAAGGAAGCCGAAATCGTTGCGCAGGCCGGCAAATACGGGGCCGTTACCATAGCCACCAATATGGCGGGCCGCGGAACCGACATAGTCCTTGGGGGTAACGCCGAGTTTATGGCGCGGGCAAGGCTGCGAAAGGAGGGCTTTCCCGAGGAGATTATCGCCGAGGCGACCGGCTACGGGGAGACGGGCGACGAAGAGGCGCTCAGGGCAAGGAAGCTCTTTTTTGATTCCATGGCCGAATACCACGGGGAAACCGATCGTGAGGCCGCCAGGGTAAAGGAAGCGGGGGGCCTTTGCATAATAGGCACCGAGCGCCACGAGTCGCGCCGCATAGACAATCAGCTCAGAGGCCGCGCCGGCCGTCAGGGAGACCCCGGCGCCACACGGTTTTTTCTCTCGCTGGAGGACGACCTCATGCGCCTCTTTGGCGGCGAGCGTATTCAGGCTATGATGGACGGCCTTAAGATCGACGATGACATTCCCATAGAGAACAAGATTCTCACCGGCACTATTGAGGGGGCTCAGCGCAAGGTTGAAGCGAGAAACTTCGGCATCCGCAAAAACGTACTCCAGTTCGACGACGTCATGAACCGCCAGCGGGAGCTCATCTATGGTCAGCGAGCCAAGGTTCTCGACGGCGAGGATATGAGCGTATACATCCAGAAGATGATAGAAGAAACGGTAGACTCCACCGCCGGCCGGTATCTTCTTGAGGACTCGGACGAGGAACACTGGAATTTGGACGGTCTGCGCGACTACTTTAAGGGCTGGATAACCAGGGAGGACGATCTGCGCTATTCGGCCGAGCAGCGCGCGGAGCTTACAAAAGAGGGCGTAAAAAAAGTGCTGCTCGCAACCGCCAGGGAAAAATACGCCCGCCGCGAAGCGCAGTTCGGCCCCGAACTGATGCGGGAGATGGAGCGGGTGATACTCCTTCGCAACGTTGACCGCAAGTGGATGGATCACATAGACGCCATGAGCGAGTTAAAGCAGGGCATATACCTGCGCTCCTACGGTCAGCGCGATCCGGTGGTCGAATACCGGCTCGAGGGATTTGAGATGTTCGACGAGATGGTAGCCTCGATCAGGGAGGATACCTTAAAGATGCTCTATCTCTTCCAGCTAAAAAAGGAAGGGGAGGCCGAAAAGCGCGAGCAGGTAGCAAAGCCTCTGGCCGCGAGCCATGGCGACGGCACCCTAAGAAAGCAGCCTGTGCGAAAAACCGCCGCCCAAAGGGTGGGCCGCAACGACCCCTGCCCCTGCGGCAGCGGCAAAAAGTATAAGAAGTGCTGCGGCGCGGGGGAGTGATTTTCCCCCCGGTCGGTCATAAAACGCCCCCTTGGCCGAACGGCCAGGGGGGCGCCTTGTGATCTAGTGGTTTGACCGACCAGAAATGAGTAGTATAAGAGCTGGCCGGTCAGACCACTAGCCTATACAGTCGATCTACTATAATGCCTATCGCCAGGAAAAGAAGCGCGCTAATTATCCCGCGGCATAGCCTCGTTTCTATTAGCCCTCTCCCTCATCCGGAAGAAAAGCTTGGTAATTTCCCCGAAAACAAGGGGCATTACCGAGAGGACAAGGGCCGTTATCCAGTGGTACATGGAAAGATCGGTGAGGTGGAAGATACCCGCGAAAAGGGGAACGGCGCAGATCAGCACCGCGACCCCCGCCGAAAACAGAATCGCCAGCACCATGGCCCTGTTGGTGGTTAAGCCCATACGGAAGATCGACCGGCTGCCGCGGCAGTTTACCGCCTGCGAAAGCTGGGAGAGGCAAAGAACCAGAAAAGCCATGGTCATGCCAACCTCGCGGGAGGGGGGGACAAAGAAGGAAAGCTTCCTCGTCCAGCCGATATAGTAGCCCGCCAGTGTAAGAAGCCCCACCAGTATCCCCTGAATGAGAATCCTGGCGCCCAGGCCATCCGCGAAAAGCCCCTGAGACTGTGGTACGGGCCTTCTGCGCATAATATTCCTGTCCACCGGCTCAAGGCCCAGAGCCAGGGCTGGAAAAGCGTCGGTTACCACATTTATAAGAAGAAGATGTATCGCCAGCAGAGGGGCTCCCCAGCCCAGCAGCATGGCGATAAATATGGCGCAGAGCTCGCCCAGGTTACAGCTTAGCAAAAACTGCACCGTCTTTTTTATGTTATCAAAAATGCCGCGGCCCTGGCGCACGGCCTCTACGATAGTAGAGAAGTTGTCGTCGGTAAGAACCATAGCCGCCGCGTTCTTTGCCACGTCTGTCCCGGTTATACCCATGGCGCAGCCTATGTCGGCGGCCCGCAGGGCAGGCGCGTCGTTAACGCCGTCCCCCGTCATCGCCACAACCTCACCCTGCTCCTGCCACGCCTTTACGATGCGTATCTTATCCTCGGGGCTTACGCGGGCATAAACGCTGTACCTGTGTATGTTTTGAGCTAAGGCCTCGTCGTCCATGGCCGCGAGCTCGGGGCCGCTTACGGCTTGATCTCCCTCGCGAAGAATTCCCAGCTCCCGGGCTATGGCCCCTGCGGTGACGACATGATCCCCCGTTATCATAACGGTGCGTATCCCGGCCTCACGGCAAAGGGCCACCGCCCTTCTGGATTCCTCCCTGGGCGGGTCGATCATCCCGATAAGCCCCATAAAGACAAGATCCCGCTCAAGGTGAGCGCTGTCTATGACAGGCGGCAGGGAGTCCAGCTCCCGGCAGGCAATGGCCAGCACCCGCAAAGCGCCCTCACCCATCACGCGGTTTATCTGCGCGGCACTTTTTTCGGGGTTGAGGCAGCGGGGCAAAAGGGTGTCGAAGCCGCCTTTTGTGATAGCGACAAGCCTTCCGCCCATATCGTGGACGGTGGTCATAAGCTTGCGGTCTGAGTCGAAGGGCAGCTCCGCCGCTCTGGGATAGTCGAGCTCAAGCTTTTCCTTATCTAGTCCCGCCGCCCGCGCCGCCGCCACTATGGCCGTCTCGGTGGGGTCGCCGATGTGGCGAAGAGCTCCGTCCGCCTCCTCCTCGACCCTTCCGTCGGAGCAAAGGGTTCCAAGCCGCAGCAGGTGAAGCTCTCTTTCCCCCGGATTTTCTTCCAG